>JALRGF010000254.1 GCA_023253495.1 Verrucomicrobiales bacterium | reverse complement strand
CGGGAGATGAGGAGGGCTGCCAGCGGAAAAGCGGGCGCGCGGGGGATGAAGATCATCGGCCAGGTGGACGGTGCGAGCACGGAAGACCGTCTGCCACCCTCCCGGCGCGCTGGATTTTTGCCCTGATCAGGACCCGCCGGCGCACGATTCCGACTTGGCGGTGGGCCGCCGGTGCATTAAAGGTCTGGCATGACGCGACGATCCTTTTTGCATTCCGCGGTGATTTCCCCGGTGATATGGGGGGCGGGCGGTCCGGTGGCGGCGGCCTTGGCGAAGGATGACCGGTACCGGGCGTCGATCGGTCTGCAGATGTACACGTTGCGGAACGAGGTGGCCAGGGATGCGGCGGCAACGGTCCGGGCGGTGGCGGAGGCAGGGTATCGTCAGGTTGAGTTGTATCGTTCGGCGCAGACCGAAGAGATGATCCGGGCGGCGAAAGACAGCGGGCTGGCCGTGAACTCGATGCACTTCGACTGGAACACGGTGGTGGCGCCCAAAGACGAGGGAATGGGTGATTTCCGCAAGGTGCTGGAGGATGCCAAGGGTCATGGTCTGAGCCATCTGGTCATCCCGTATCTGGACGAGAGCCAGCGGCGGACCCTGGATGATTACCGGCGGGTGGCGGAGCGGTGCAACCGGGCGGCGGTGCTGGCGCGCGCGGCCGGGATCCAGCTGTCGTACCACCACCATGCCTTTGAATTTGAGCCGTTGGAGGGGCCCCGTTATGGTTTTGAGATTCTGAGCACCGAATTTGCGCCGGAAATGATGTTCGAGATTGATGTCTTCTGGGTGAAGGCGGCCGGGTGGGAGCCGCTGGAGCTGATGGAGTGTCTGAAGGGCCGGGTGTCGCAGGTGCATCTCAAGGACATGAAGGCCGGTTTGACGCTGCCTCTGTACACCGGCATGCCGGCGGAAGGATTCAAGGAACTGGGAGCCGGCATCATTCCGATGGAGCCGATCCTCAAGCGGGCGGCGGAAATCGGTGTGGCGCACTGCCACGTCGAACAGGATCAGTCTCCGGATCCTTTGCACAGCGTGCGGCAGAGCTTGAAGTATCTCGAACAGATGTAACTGGCCGGCACCAGCTCAGGAACTCTGAGGGGCAGCCGTGGTCGTTGCCTGCCCTTCAGGCGGTCCGGCGTAGTAGCGCCGGTGGAGTTGTTCCGGTGTCATGAGACCGAGGCGCCAGGCGGCGGTCAGGACAAGGTTGCAGAGTTTGGTGCGAAGGCGGCCGTGGCGTCGGAAGCGGCGGGCTGAAGTGGCCAGGGCCGGGTGGAGCAGGGCGCGTTCGTGACGCCCAAGCCGTTGGCGGAGCCGGTCGGAAAAAGCAAGATCCTCCATCAGCGGCAGCGCAGGGTAGCCGCCGAGTCGGTCCAGCGTCCCGCGCCGGATAAAAGGTGATTGATCTCCGTAGATGGAGCCAAGCTCGGCCATGTACCACTGGATCGCCGGTTCAGCCCAGGCGAGAGCCGGGTAAAGTGAGGCGACATCGCGATGAAAAGCCCCGGCCTGCAACAAAGGGTCGGCATCAAGCCGGGACAGCAATGAGTTTAGATGAACAGATCCCAGCCGGGTGTCCGCATGCGAAAACACCAGGATTTCACCGGTCGCCGCGGCCGCCCCGGCGGCCAGTTGAGCCCCCCGGCCCGGGCGGGGGAGGGTCAGGACACGCGCGTTGCCAGCCCGGGCCAAAGCGGCCACCCGAGCGCGCTCCGCAGGGTCCGGGGAGGCATCGCCGATAATCACCTCCACCGGCGGGGCCGGCGGGCGACGCAGCCGCTCAAGGCAGCCGGCCAGCGCCTCGCTGTCGTTCCAAACCGGGATAATGATGGAAAGACGCGGGCTCATGCGACAGGCCCCGCGGGGAGTGGATTGGACCAAATGGGAGTGTTCACAAAAACAGTTTATCAGCAGGACCTTTGAAAAAAAGGACAGGTACTCTGTAGCGGCGGCGACCACTGGGGCGATGGCGGGACAGGTACTCTGTGGGGGCTTCAGCAGAGAGAAGTGTTCACAGTAACAGTTCGTGAGCGGAGCCGTTGAGAATGGGACAGGGACTCTGTGGTGGCGGCGGCAATGGGACAGGCACGCTGTGGGGGCCGGCGCTGGCGGGACAGGTATGCTGTCCCGGAGCGGGTTGTCAGATGCCTTTGCCGGTCGGGCCGCGGCGGACGAGGCGGAGCGAGTCGAGTCGGACGACGGGGTGGGACAGGGCTTCCTTGAGGGTGTCGTATTCCGATTGGAGGAGCTGGAGTTCGAAATCTGAGACCGGGCCGCCGCGTTGCTGGAGGAGTTTGAGGCGTTCGATTTCCGGGAGGAGTTGGGCGTCGAGGTCGGTGAGGGCCTGGGCTTTCATTTCCTCGGCGCGGGTCTGGGCGCGGCGGGTGAGGTCGGCGAGCATGCGTGGCAGCAGGTTGCGGAGGGCGGCTTCGTTGGTGCGGACCCATTCGCGACGTCCGTTGCGGACGTTTTTGTTGATGAGTTCCATGGGGTACTCGGCGGAGACATCTTCCAGCTTGTGGTTGATGATGAGGCGGAGTCCGGCCGGGCTGAAGAAGCGGGTCGGGTAGAGTTTTTCGGGTGGATGGGCGAGTTCGATGCGGAAGAGGGATTCGAGGAGGATGATCTGGCTGCGGAGGTCTTCCCACACGGCGTAGCAGGAGTTGCCTTCGGTGGCGCGCAGGAGAAGCGCGATGTGTTCCATGACGATCGGGCTGTCCCAGGTGAGGAACCAGAGGTCGTCGCGGGTCAGGGCTTTCTGGCGCTCGAACGTGACGAGCTGGCCTTCGGCGGTGATGGTCGGGAAGGCGTCGGGTTTGCGGTCTTTTTCGCGCGGGCGCACGTTGTAGGTGCGCTCACCGACGTCCTCGGCGTCGAACCCGAAGTGGTCGAAAAGCCTGAGCATGAGGAAATCAAGTGAGAGGTCGGAGTCCAGACGCCGGATGCTTTCGAGGAGCCGGTGAGCGGGGAGGACGCGGTAACTGGCGAGGTCGGTGAGGCGGTCGGGGGCGGCCTCGATGAGGGCTTTCTGTTCTTCGGTGTGGGCCTGGGCTTCGTGGAGCAGTGGCGGGAGAGCGTCGGTCCATGATTCCGGCGGCTGGGCGGCGAGGGAGCGGAATTTCGGACCGAAGGCGCGGCCGCAGGCGTGCACGACCGGGAGCGGGCGTTCGAAGAGGTGAAGGGCTTCATTGAACCAGCGGTGGAAGACCTCGGAAGGGGTGCCTTCGACGAAGGGGATGTGGACGCGGACCTTGGCCATGTGGCCGAAGCGGTCGAGGCTGCCGATGCGTTTCTGAATGCGGAGCGGGTCGGGGGGGAGGTCGAAAAGCACAAGGTGGTGGGCGAAGGGCAGGGCGCGGGCTTCGGCTCCATTTTCCGAGCAGACGAGCACGTTGGCGCCGTCGGTCTCCTTGTCGGTGAATCTCTGTATGGCCTGGTCGCGGGTGGCCAGGGGCAGGCCGTGGGCGTGGAGGGCGGCGCGGGGGCCGAGGTGCCCGGCCACGGCGGCGGCGCGTTCCGGGGTGGAGCAGATGAGGACGATTTTATCGCGCTCGTTTTTGGCGAGGTAGTCGTTGAGCCAGGCGAGGCGCGGGTCTTCGGCGAGGATGGGGGTCTGGGTGGGGGAGCCGTCGGGGGCGAACTCGCTGGTGAGGGTGGTGAGCAGGGTGGCGGCGGCGTCGGCGGGAGCCGGGAGTTTGTGAATGAGGACCTCGCGTTCGGGCAGTCCTTCGATGACGGCCCGGGTATTGCGGAGGAGGCGGCGGCCGGCGCCGAGGCCTTCGAGCAGGGCGGCGAGGGCGCGTTCGCGGCCGTCTCCCTGTTCGGCGGTAAAGATGGTGGTATCGACCGGGCTGCCGGTAAGTTCCTGAAGGGCGGCCACTTCCTCTTCCGGCCACGGCTCGGTTGAGGGGGTGAGCAGTTTTTCCGCGAGGAGCGGGCCCATGGCCGGCACAGGGGTCGGGTCGCCGCCGCCGTCCAGCCAGTGGCGCAGGCGCAGGTGGGCCTCGGTTTCCGTCTGGGGCGGCAGGTCGGTGAGCAGGATGACTCCCGGAGTGGTGCGGCAGAGCGGTGGCAGGGAGGGGGAGTCCGCGCTGTCGGCATCATCGACAATGAGCAGGTCCCAGGGCAGCGAGGCGGCGGCTGGCAGGGTTTCCGGGGTGCAGAGGACGAGGGGGGTGTCCGGACGGGGAGGGGGGGAGGTGGAGGAATCGACCGTGGTGACGGGGAGGTGGAACCGGCGGAGGAGCTCGTACTGCCAGCGGCTGACTAGGGGTGCGGGCACGACGATGAGGGCGCGCTGGATGCGGGAGGTCACGAGCAGTCGGTGGAGGACGAGGCAGGCGATGATGGTTTTGCCGCTGCCGCTTTCGTCGGCGAGGACGAGGCGGGGGATGCCCTTGCGGCGGATCTGGAGGGCGGCGAAAAGCTGGTGGGGGATGAGTTCGATGCGTGGTCCGAGGAAGCCGCGCTGGTGACCGCGCAGTGTCTCGAAGCGGTGGTGCAGGCCCTTGGAGCGCAGGTTGAAGAGATTTTTGTCGTCGAGCTGGGCGTTGAGCAGTCGGTCTTCGGGGCGGGTGAAGTTGAGGGAATCGGCGAGGGCGCTTTCGGCGATTTCGCGGCCACCGCCGCGGTAGGTGAGCACGCCACCCTGTTCAGAAACCTGTTCAACGACGAGGGAGGTGCCGTCGTGGGCTTTGATCTCGCTGCCTTCATTGAAGATCATGCGGGTGAGGGGGGCGCCGCTGGCGGCGTATTGACGCGTTTCCCCGGTGGCTGGGAAGAGCAGGGTGATCCGTCCGCGGGCGGAGGCGATCACCAGGCCCAGACCCAGTTCGGGTTCATTGTTGCTCAACCACCGCTGACCCGGTGCAAAAAGATCGGCCATCATTCGAGGCATTGGTGATAAGTGGTTTGAAGGATAAATCAAGAAATCTGCACAAAAGGCGTCAGGACGACGCTATGGGCGGCGGGTACGGGATGAGTCCGGCTGCGTCATTATGTCCATATCCCGGCAGCCTCTGTCGTGGTCCAGCGCCCTCGCGGTCAGGTTCTTCGGTGACGATCCGGGAGAATCCTAACAAATCGGGTTGCATCCCGCCCCTCCTTCGCCTTAAAACTCTTTCACTTCGCACGAATGCCTGTTCGAAAACATCCAAGAAACGGTCGGTTTACCATCGGTCTGGTCCAGATGGCCTGCGGGCCGTCGGTGGCTCGGAACGTGGCGGGCACGAAGAAGCTGATTGCCGAGGCGGCGCGGAAGGGAGCGCAGGTCATTTGTCTGCAGGAGATGTTTGCCACACAGTATTTCTGTCAGGCCGAGAAGCAGGAGTATTTCCGGTTCGCCGAGACGATTCCCGGGCCGCAGACCGAGGAAATGCGGGCGGTGGCGAAGAAGCTGGGGGTGGTTCTGGTGGTGCCGTTGTTTGAGAAGCGGGCACCGGGGTTGTATCACAATTCGGCGGTGGTCATTGATGCGGACGGCAAGCAGCTGGGGACGTATCGGAAGATGCATATCCCTGATGATCCGCAGTTTTACGAGAAATTTTACTTTACCCCCGGAGATCTGGGTTTCCGGGTCTGGGACACCGCGTACGGGCGGATCGGGGTGCTCATCTGCTGGGACCAGTGGTATCCGGAAGGCGCGCGGCTGACCGCGTTGCAGGGGGCCCAGGTCTTGTTTTATCCGACAGCGATCGGGTGGCTGCCGCCGGAGAAAGCGGAGTATGGTGCGCGGCAATATTCCAGTTGGGAGACGATCCAGCGCGGTCATGCGGTGGCCAATGGGGTGTATGTGGCGGCGGCGAATCGATGGGGGATGGAGCAACCGGAGGGGCCTCCCGGTCTGGAATTCTGGGGGAGGAGTTTTGTGGCGGACCCGTCGGGTCAGATTCTGGTGCAGGCGGCTGCCGACCGGGATGAGGTGGTGTTGGCGGAGGTGGATCCCGGGGTGATTGAGGCGCAGCGGCACGGGTGGCCGTTTCTGCGGGACCGCCGCATCGACGCCTATCAAGGAATTACGCAACGTTATCTCGACTAGGATTTTACCACGGGTTTTCCCGTTTTCCATGAAAGCCACCAAAGCCCCGGCCTCCCGACAACCGGTCAAGGCCCAACCCCGATCGCACAATCTGACGAAGACCGATGCCGGAGGCAGGGGAAAGCGGGCCGCGGGGCGTGCTGGTGCGGGGACCAAGGAGATCCGGGAGGCGAAGGCGAAAGGAGAGGTTAAAACCAAAGGCACGAAAGAGACTCCGGGGGCTCGTTCGAAGGGCGCCGCGGCTGGCGGGGCGGGGGTGCCGACGGTTTCCGGCAAGGGCAAAGTCAAGGGGCAGGACAAAGCTGTGGTCAAAGGGGCGGAGAAGAAGCGGTCGGTGGTCGCGGTGAAGAAGGTGGTGAAGCCGGCGGCGGCGGGTGTAAAGGCCAAAGCGGTGAAGAAGGCGGTGTGGTTTGAGGAATCGTCGAAGACGCCGCGGCAGGCGAAGTTCCGGATGCCGGCGGAGTGGGAGACTCATTATGGGACCTTTCTGACGTGGCCGAACCGGAAAGGGATCAGTTTTCCGGGAAAGGGGGCGTATGAGGCGGTGTTGCCGGCGTTTGAGTCCATGTTGCATGCGCTGGTGGCTTCCGAGCAGGTGTTCATCAATGTGGCCTCGGAGGAGGACCGGCAGACGATCCGGGATTTGCTGACGATTGCGGAGCAGAGCCGGGTGCATTTTCTGGAGATGCCGTGCATGGAACCGTGGTGTCGCGACCACGGGGCGACCTTCGTGGTGCGCGGCGAAGACCGTGGGGGCGGGTCGGTGGTGTGGAAATTCAATTCCTGGGGCCAGAAGTATGACAAGGCGGCGGTCGATGCGGGCATAGGCCGGCGGATGGCCGAGTATCTGGGCGGAAAGATTTTCCAACCCGGCATGGTGATGGAAGGTGGAGCGATTGAGGTCAACGGGTCCGGCACGGTTTTGACGACCGAGTCGTGTCTGTTGAACAAGAACCGGAACCGTGGTGTGAAGAGGGAGGATATGGAGCGCCTTTTGAAAGATTATCTGGGGGTGACGCAGGTGTTGTGGTTACCGGGCGGGCTGGAGGGTGATGATACCGACGGGCATATCGACACGATCACGCGGTTCATCAACCGGACGACGGTGGTGACCTGTGTGGAGGAGAACCCGAAGGACCGGAACCACGCGGTTTTGAGCAGGAATCTGGAGTTGCTCAAAGAGATGAAGGTGGAAGATGGCACCCCGCTGACGGTGGTGCCGTTGCCGATGCCCCAGCCGATCGTGCGCAAGGGGCAGCGGATGCCGGCGACCTATGCGAATTTTTACATTGGCAACAAAGTGGTATTGCTGCCGCAGTACGATGATCCGGCGGACGAGAAAGCCCTGGAAATCATGGTGAAGTCCTTTCCCACGCGGCGCATTTACCCGATTGACTGCCGGGAGCTGATCTGGGGGCTGGGCGCCTTTCACTGCCTGACGCAGCAGCTGCCCTTGGCGGCCTTCCCGAAGGTGGTCGATCTGATTCGAAATCCGCCGCCGGCGCCGCGGCCGGTGTATTGAGCGGGGAAAAGGGGAGGGAGGGCGCTCCGGGAGACCGTCGGTGCGAGAGGGCCCGGAGGGGAATGGTCGAAGGAGGAAGGAACGAAGGAGGAAGGAAAAGAGGGAGAGGGTCCGGCGGGAGGAGCCGGCCTGGGGGCGTGGCGGTTCAGCTCTTGAGCGCTTTGGCGTAGCGATCGGCAATCACGTCCCAGTTGATGATTTCGGCCACGGCCTTGAGGTAATCGGCGCGCTTGTTCTGGTATTTGAGGTAGTAAGCGTGCTCCCAGACATCGATCCCGAGGAGCGGGACGTGGCCGGCGGCGAGCGGGGTGTCCTGATTCGGGGTGGTGGTCATGGCGATGGCTTTTTTCTTCGGATCGAAGACAAGCCAGATCCAGCCGGAGCCGAAGATTTTGCCGCCTTTGTCGAGGTATTCCTCCATGGCGGCTTCCTTGGAGCCGAAGGCGCTGCCGAGAGCTTCGGCGAGTTCGCCGGTGGGTTCGGATTTTTTCGGGCTGAGTGAGTTCCAGAAGAGGTCGTGGTTGAAGTGGCCACCGCCGTGGTTCCGGACGGCGGTGCGGATTTTCTCGGGGACGGCGTCGAGGTTTGAGAGCCAGCCGTGGAGTTCTTCCGGGGTTCCTTTGGGGGCGGTCGGCAGGGTGGCGAGGGCTTCGTTGAGTTTGGTGACGTAGGTCTGGTGGTGTTTGCCGTGGTGGATGGTCATCGTCTGGGCGTCGATGTACGGTTCCAAGGCATCGGCCGCGTAGGGCAGCGGGGCGAGTTTGAAGAAAGCCGGTGCGGCGGTGGCGGAGGCCTGGGCGATGGCTTTGCCGGGCAGGGCGCTGGCGGCGGCGAGCAGGCTGGTGGAGAGCAGGTGGCGGCGGGTCATGGGTGTGATAGGTGAAGGATGAAGGCGGAGGATACAGGTAAAGGAGTTAACCTAGCAGACGGAGAAGCGGATTGGCAATGGCGGAGGCATCAGGGATTGACCGGGGTCTGGGGTGGCGAAAAGACGCAATGGGGGCGGAGCGCCGGAGGTGGTGTCCCTTGCGGGGCGGCGGTTCCGAGGCAGAGTTGGCGGATGCGACTGACCTCATTTACGTGGCAGGACCCGTTTCTCGCTCTTTTTGACAAATGCCTGGCCGAGTACCGGTCGGGCCGTACCGACTGGTCGGCGTATTACACCGACGGCGACCTGCGGTTCCTGGAGAGCATCGGCTGTCAGCCTCGGGAGTTTTTTGATTTTGTGGAGGACTATGGGGATGGGGCGCCGTTGCCGCCGGCGGCGGCGTTGCTGGTCGCGGCGGTGCGGCGCGATTATTTCCTGGTGGTGCAGGGCGGGCGGCCCTCGGGGACGTTTTTCCCGGCCGGGCAGTTGCCGGCCAAGGATGATGCCTCGCTGGACGGGCGGCCGTATTTTGCGCGGATTGTGAAGAAGGCGCGATTGAAACTGCGGGGGGAGCTGGATCCGGACATCATGTTCGGGTGCGGTGGCGACCGTCGTTTCCTGATGGCTTGTGACGTGCATCCGGCTGATTTTCTCCGCCATGTGTGGGCGGCTGGCGACGACGACGCAAAGATCGTTGCTCTGGTGCGGGCCGGGCTCCAGAGTGCCGCGTGAAAGACCGACTGGCTTTGCTGCATCAGCGACTGACCTCGACCGTGCTGGGGGCGGAGGAAGAGGCGTATTGGTTGATCGTGGCGCTGCTGGCTCACGGTCATGTGCTGATCCAGGGCGCCCCCGGCATCGGCAAGACGACCCTGGCCCAGACCCTGGCCTCGGGGATCGATGGCCGGTTCAAGCGGGTGCAATTCACCCCCGACCTGCTGCCTTCGGACATTCTCGGTTACAGTCTGTTCCACCAAGGACGGGGCGAGTTTCAGTTCATTCCGGGGCCGGTCTTTGCGAATATTGTCCTGGCTGACGAAATCAACCGGACCAATCCGCGCATCCAGAGTGCGCTGCTCGAGTGCATGAACGAGCGGCAGGTGACGATTGACGGGGTGACGCGGCCTTTGGCGTCTCCGTTTCTGGTGATGGCAACCCAGAACACGCTGTATGCCACGGGGACCTTTCCGCTTCCCGAGCCGCAGCTCGACCGCTTTCTGATCAGCCTGACCCCGCCCAGTCCCGACGTCCGGTTGCTCGGGGAAATTCTGGCGCAGCATGCGGCACGGCCGGTGCCGGTGGCGCTGCCTCCGCTGCTGACGGCGGCCGAGGTGAGCACACTGCAGGCCGAAGTGCTGCGGGTGCCGGCGGCGGAGGCGGTGACCGGTTACATCGCCGCCCTCGCCCAGGCGGTCAAAAAGCATGAGGGGCTGCGCAGCGGGTTGTCACCGCGGGCGGCCATCGCGTTGCTGCGGGCTGCCCAGGCGGTCGCCTGGCTCGAGGGTCATGCCGCGGTGCATCCCGATGATGTGAAACGCGCGGTATTGCCGGTGTGGCAGCACCGGTTGCCGGCGCGGGAGACCGGGGAGGCGGGGGGCACCACCACGCGCCAGTGGCTGGAGCATCTGCTGAAGGTGGTGCCGGTCCCGTGACGCCGGCGCTCAGATGATCTTGAGGGCCTTGAGCGTTTTCCGAAGCGTCTGGGTGCGGGCGTCGTCCATGGCGAACATGGGGAGCCGGAGGTCGGGAGAGCCGAAACCGGCAAGTGACATGGCCGTTTTGATCGGCACCGGGTTGGTGTCGAGTTTCATGAAGTCGGAGAACAGGCGGTAATGCTGCCGATGGATGGCCAGAGCCTGATCGAACCGGCCGGCGAGGGCGTGGGCGACCAGATCGCTCATCACGCGCGGCACGAGGTTGGAGGCCACGCTGATCACGCCGACGGCACCGACCGACAGGAAGGCGAGGGTCAGGCTGTCGTCGCCGGAAAGCACTTCGAATCCGGCCGGGCAGGCGGCCAGCAGCTGGCTGACGCGTTCCACCGATCCGCCGGCTTCCTTCATGGCGATGATGTTCGGGCAGTCGGTGGCGAGGCGCGCGGTCGTTTCCACGCTGATTTCGATGCCGCTGCGTCCGGGAATGCTGTAGAGGATGATCGGCAGCGAGGTGGCCTCGGCCACCGCTCGGAAGTGGCGGTACACCCCTTCCTGGGACGGTTTGTTGTAATACGGGCAGACCTGCAGCGAGGCGTCGGCGCCGGCGGCTTCGGCGGCCCGGGTGAGCGAGACCGCCTCGGCGGTTGAGTTCGAGCCGGTGCCGGCAATGACCGGGCCGCGACCGCGGGCGGTTTTGATGGCCAGAGCGATCACGGCCTGATGCTCCTCATGGCTGAGGGTCGGCGATTCGCCGGTGGTACCGCAGGGAACGATGCCGGTCACACCGCCGTCAAAATTCGAATCGATCACCCGCTTGAACGCTTTGGTGTCGATCTTGT
>JALRGF010000195.1 GCA_023253495.1 Verrucomicrobiales bacterium | reverse complement strand
CGACTGGTCAATCCATTTCTGCCGGCGCGCGGCCGCCTGAATCATCCAATGGTAATCGATGGCGAAAGCAGTGCGGTAGCGCGCCTTGAGGTCCGCCGGGATTTCCTCGATGTCCTTGAGCTCGCCGTCATGGTACTTGAGCTTGTCACTCATCTCGGGCGTCCAGAGCCCGAGCTTCTTGAGGTCGCGGACGAGGAACTCGTTGAGCACGGTGAAGTCGCCCCCGAGATTACTCTTCACAAAGAGGTTTTTGTAATACGGCTCGATGCACGGGCTTGACCCCATGATGTTGCTGATGGTCGCCGTCGGCGCGATGGCCAGCACATTGCTGTTGCGCATCCCCTGACGCGCGATCTTCTCGCGCAGCGGCTGCCAGTCGAGACGACCGCCCCGCGGCACCTTGACCGGCACCCCGCGCTCCCGCTCCAGCAGATCAATGGTGTCAGGCGGCAGCAGGCCGCGGCTCCATTTGCTTCCCTGATAGCTCGAATACGCACCGCGCTCGGCCGCCAGGTCGCTCGACGCCTCGTACGCATAGAACGCAATGGCTTCCATCGCCTCGTCGTTGAACTCCACCGCCTCGTCGCTGGCAAACGCCTGCCCGCGCATGTAGAGTGCGTGGGCCAGCCCCATGACCCCGAGACCGACCGGCCGATGGCGCAGGTTGGCGCGGCGCGCCGCCTCCGTCGGGTAGAAGTTGATGTCGATGACGTTGTCGAGGGCGCGGACGGCGATCCGGATGGTTTCGCGGAGTTTTTTGTGATCGAGCGACCCGTCGGGAAGCAGGTGGGTGTCGAGGATGACCGAACCGAGGTTGCAGACGGCGGTTTCCTCCTCCGAGGTGTTGAGAGTGATTTCGGTGCAGAGGTTGCTGCTGTGGATGACGCCGCAATGGTCCTGGGGCGAGCGCAGGTTGCAGGGGTCCTTGAAAGTCATCCAGGGATGCCCGGTCTCGAAGAGCATCTTGAGCATTTCCTTCCAGAGGTCGAGAGCCTGGATCTGGCGCCCGGTGATCTCTCCGCGGGCGGCTTTCTCCTCGTACTGCTGATAGCGCTCCTCGAAGGCGCGGCCGTACAGCTCATGCAGGTCCGGCGTCTCGTTGGAACGGAACAGAGTCCACGTCTGGCGCGCCTCCATGCGCTTCATGAACAGGTCGGGAATCCAGTTCGCCGTGTTCATGTCGTGGCAGCGGCGGCGCTCGTCCCCGGTACTCACCCGCAACTTGAGGAAATCCTCAATATCCATGTGCCAGGTCTCGAGATAGGCGCAGCCGGACCCGCGGCGCTTCCCCCCCTGGTTCACGGCGATAAGCTGATCATTGTGCAGCTTGAGAAACGGAATGACCCCCTGAGACTCGCCGTTGGTCCCCGCAATGTGGCTGCCGGTGCCCCGCACCGCCGTCCACGAACCGCCGAGACCGCCGGCCCACTTCGAGAGGAACGCATTTTCCGCGATGCCGCGGGTCATGATCGACTCGATGGAGTCGTCCACCTTATACAGATAGCACGAGCTCAGCTGGCTGTGCAGGGTGCCGGAATTGAACAGGGTGGGCGTGCTCGAGCAGAAGCGGCGGCTCTTGTAAAGCCGGTAGAGCGCCACGATGTCGTCCGCCTGGGTGGCCCGGGGCTCATTGAGGAAAAGCCCCATTGCCACCCGCATCCAGAACATCTGCGGGGTTTCCAGCCGGCGGTGCGGGCGCACTGTCTTGTCGACAATGAGATACCGGTCGTACAGCGTCTGGATGCCCAGATGATCGAAGTCCAGGTCCGCCGCCGGATCAAGGGCCGCCGCCAGCGTGTCCAGGTCGAGGTCGAGCAGCGCCGGCGACAACCGTTTGATCTCCACACCCCGCTGAAGATGATCGCGGAACACCTGGCGGTGGAAAACAGGCAGCTTTTCAATGCCATCGCGCACGATGTCCCAGCCCAGCACCTCCTCGTAGATGTAACTCAGAAGAATCCGCCCCGCAAAACGGGCGAAATCAGCATCCTTCTCAATCAGCGTCTTCGCATTCAGAGTGACCAGCGTCTGGATGTCGGCCCGCTTCATGCCGCTGAACATCGAACGGCGCAGCTCGGCTTCGATCTGGTCGCGGCTCAGACAAAGATCGAGTCCGAGCATGGCGAAATCAATCCGCTTGCGCAGGTCCTGACCGGTCCAGAACTCAAGCGTGCCATCCTCGTTGGCCACCTCGATGAAACTGTCCTGCTGGCTGTCCGCCGCATGGCGGGCGCTCGCTTCCGCCTCCGCCCGCCGGATGTCGGCCCGGTGATGGCGATAGAGAATGAAGTGCTCCGCCACCTTGAAGTACCCGCGGCGCATCAACTCCTCCTGCACCTTGTCCTGCACGTCCTCAATGTGGATGAAGTCCTGCCCGCTCTGACCGAAGGCGTCGGTGACCGCCTGGGTGATGGACACCGCCGGATGCGGGTCCTGCTGCACGCTCAGAAACGCCTTCGTCACCGCGATTTCAATCTTGTCCGGATTCCACGGCACCGCCTGGCCGTTGCGGCGGATCAGCTTGGGCATCGGCACCGGCGCCGCAGCGCCGGCGGACCCGCCGACCACGCCGGAAACCGCCGACGAGGCCGCATGGCGGTGGCGCACCACCAGACTGCGCGCAATGTCGTGCTGGTTGTGGCGGATCAACGCCCGCTCAATGACCTCCGTCAGACTCTGCTCGGAAAGCATCAGCGCTTCCGCCGACCCCAATGGGTCACCGGCCGCCCGCCGCTCCAGTTCCTCATGCACCGCCGCCGCCATCGCCGCCACCCGGCGACGGTTGTTCTCGGAAAAAATATCCTGCTCCTGCCGCGACACCAGCAGATCCGTCAGCGCCGAGCCAATCAGGTCCGCCAGATGCGCCACATCCACCGGCCGCGCCTCCTCACCCCGCGTCACCCGCACCCGCGACGGTGGCGCCTTGCCGGCAATGGTGCCGGCCCAGTCAAAGCGCGGACTCGGATGCTCCGCCAGGCCGTGGGTCCCGCGGATGACGTGCTTCAACTGCTGGTCCTGGACGACAAAATTGCGATCGATCATGAGGTGGTGAGGTGGGAAAGGCGGAAGGAACGGAAGGAGTAAGACAAATAAAAAGCGGAACCGGAGGTGCGGAACAGGAGGCGGCGGCCCCCCCTCTCCACGGAAGACCGGACCTCAGAGTTCGTCATCGCTGACGTGCACCAGCGAGCTCGACTTCTGGTATTCGGTCACTTTGCCCTCGAAGAAATTCTGCTCCTTCTTGATGTCCATCATTTCGGAGAGCCAGGGCAGCGGGTTCGTCTGGCCCGGCTTGAGCGGCGGCAGACCGCAATCCATCAGCCGCCGGTCGGCGATGTAATCAATATAGCTGGTGAACTCGTCGAGCGTCAGCCCGACCGAATTGACCGGCAGGCAGTCGCGGATGAACGCTTTTTCCAGCTCCACCGCCTCGCGCATCAGCTCGACCAGCTCCTGCTTGAACTCCGGGGTCCAGAGTTCCTTGTTCTCCTCGACCAGGTCCATGAACAGGTTGCGGAACACCTCGATGTGGTTGGATTCGTCCCGCAACGTGTACCGGAACATCTGGCCGATCCCCGGGAATTTGTTCTGACGGTACAGGCTCAGAATCATCCCGAACAGGCCGTAAAACTGCGTGCCCTCCATGCACTGGCCGAAAACAAAGACGTTCTTCGCCAGCAGCTGCTTGTTCTCCAGCCGGGTCAGGTCAAGATCGCGCCGCAAGTCGTGGCTGACCCGCGTCACAAATTCATTCTTCCGCTTCACCGTCTCGATTTGCTCGAACATCGCTTCACATTCGTGCGGATTGATGCCCAGCGACGAAATCATGTACAACAGCGAGTCAGCATGGATGTTCTCCTCATGCGCATGACGCCCGAGGACCAGCTTCAACTCCGGCGCCGTCACCAGCTCGCGCACCACATGCTGGATGTTGTCCCCGACAATCCCCTCCGCCGCCGAAAAATACCCGATCCCCATCCGGATCACCCACCGCTCAATGTCCGAGACGGCATAGGGCGACTGCCACTGCTCCACGTCCTTCTGCATCTGGATCTCCTCCGGCTCCCAGTGGTTCGCCTTCATCTTCTTGTACAGGTCATAGGCCCACTGGTACTTCAACGGCAGCAGATTGAAGGCTTCCGTCTTGCGGCCGTTGATCACCCGCTTCTCGGCATACGCGCGCTCCGCTTTGGCCTGATCAAGGACAAAGGTGCGATTTCCAACAACGAATGTTTTTTCCATGACTGCCTGATTATTTGGGATGGTGAAGGAGTGTAGTGAAAAGCCTCAGGGTGTCGAGAATTTTCCCCGCCCGACCACCATTGGTGGTGGATGGGTTGGCAGAAAAGCACAATTGGTAGTGGTTGGCCAGTGCCTGGGGCAAAATTTTCACGCTTATTTTTCTTGCCATTTCCCGACTGAATTCCCACCCTGATCCTTCCGGCGTTCCATGTCCCCTCCCCGTGTGGAACCGCGCCACCACCGGCATCCGGAGCAGGATGCACCACCGGTGATCCTCTTCCTCCCTTCGATCAGTATCCTCGTCCTCAGAGCCGTGTAAAACGCCGGGGCCATCGCGGTGCGGTCCCGCGCCGCAGCGCCGGACGCGCTCCCGTCCCCCGCCCCCACCGGCAACTCCGAAGTTGCGTTTATGAAGGTTGTTTACAGGGTGCCGGGGTGCCGGTCCCATCCCTTCTTGTTTCCCGGAAAAAGCCGGGGCCGACCGGAAGCGGAAGGTCGCGGCTCAACTGTTTTTCCGGATGTCGGAGGACCGCCGCCGAGACCACTGACCGCCGACCACCACCCCCATCATGCCCTCATCTGCCCGCCGCCGATTCCTGCCGCACCTTCCGCTCCTGCCGCTGGCGCTGCTGACCACCAGCCTGATGAGCGCGCTGTCGCCCGGATCGATGGCGGAAGAGGGACGCGATGTGCCGTCGCATTTTGCAGCGGACCCCACCGGCGGAACCCGGGTGGCCGCCCTCGTCTCGTGGTGGACAGTTTTCCGTGATCCCGTCCTCGACAGCCTGATTGCCGACGCCCTCGAATTCAACCGCGACCTGATCGTCGCCGAGGCCCGGGTGATCGAGTCCGTGGCCCGCCGCCGCGCTGCCGCCGGCGAACTCTGGCCGCAACTCGGCGCCCGCGCCTTCGCCGGCCGCTCCCAACCGAGCACCGGCACCCGATCCGGCAGCTTCACCGGCGGCACTCCGTCCGACGAATTCCTCGGCACCCTGACCGCCAGCTGGGAACTCGACGTTTTCGGGCGCATCCGCCAGGGAGTGCGGGCGGCCCAGGCGCAGGCGGAAGCCGACGAGGAACGCCGGCGGGACGTGCTCGTCATCCTGCTCGCGGAAGTCGCCTCCACCTACCTCGAACTCCGCGGCCTGCAGGCCGAACAGACGGTCATCCTCGACAATATCAAAAGCCAGGAGGAAACCGCCGCCCTGACCCGCGTGCGCCGCGACGCCGGCGTCGACAACGCCCTGGCCGTCGCCCAGGCCGAAGGCCAGCTCGCCACCACCAAGGCCACCCTGCCACCCGTCGTCCAGAGGATCCGCGAGGCCGCTCACCGGCTGGCCACCCTGGCCGGCCAGCCGCCCGCCACCTACCTCCACCTCGTGAACACCACCGCCCCGCTCCCGCGCGGTCCGGATCAGGTGCCGGCCGGCCTGCCGTCCGCCCTGCTCGCCCGCCGCCCCGACGTCCGCCGGGCCGAACGGCTTGTCGCCGCTTCGGACGCCCGGCTCGGTCAGGCCCGGGCCGCCCGGCTCCCGTCCTTCGCCTTGACCGCCCAGACCGGCCAGCAGAGCGATGAGGTCGGCGACCTTGTCGAACGCAAGGCCAACCTCTGGTCGTTCGGGGCCAGCATGTCCCTGCCGCTCTTCACCGGCGGCACCCTGCGCGAAAACGTCCGTGCCGCCGAGGCCGCCGTTGCCCAATCCCGCGCCGGATACGAACAGGTCATGCTCCTCGCCCTCGAGGAAGTCGAAACCGCCCTCGTCCGCCTCGAAGAATCCCGCAAATCCCTCGCCGCCCTGCGCGAAGCCGAATCCCAGGCCCGCACC
>JALRGF010000186.1 GCA_023253495.1 Verrucomicrobiales bacterium | reverse complement strand
GGACATCGTCTTTTTTGAGACGCGGGAGAAGGTGATTTCCATGGAGCCGCCGCCCGGGGGCGGTGGGGAGGTGGGGGCGGGGGCGGGGGCGTCCGGGGTGGTGCGGGCGGCAGGCGATGGGGCTGGGGCCGCGGAGGCGGGGGCGAAGCCCGCGGTTCCGTCCGGGGAGCCGGCGCTCGGGAGTGGGGCGGGTGGGGCGGCGGAATTGCCGCCGCTGGGGGAGCCGTCGGGGCCGCATGAAGCGATCCCGGATTTTCCCGGGCTTGAGCCGTTGCCGGAGGGTGGGCGGCCGCCGGGGGTGGGCGGGCTGCCGGAGGCGCTGCCGGAACCCGGGTTGCCTGACGCATGATGACGGAGGAAGAGGCGCTGGGTCGGGTGCTGACGACGGCGGGGATCGGGCCGGTGGTGACGGTGCCGTTGGTGGAGGCGGTGGGGCGGTGGGCGGCGGTGCCGGTGGTGGCCACGGTGGCGCTGCCGGGTTTCGACAACAGTGCGATGGATGGCTATGCGGTGCATGCCGAGGATTGCGGGCAGACGCACCGGTGGCTGGCGGTGGTCGGGGAGCGGCCGGCGGGCCGGGCACCGGGGGCCGGGGAGGAGCTGGTGGTTTCGCCCGGGCGGGTGGTGCGGGTATTTACGGGAGCGTTGCTGCCGGCGGGGACAGCGGCGGTGGTGATGCAGGAAGATGTGCAGGAAGATGGGGCGGCTGGGACGGTGCGGCTGGTGGAACCGGCGGTGGCGGGTGAGTTCATCCGGCGTCGTGGGGCCGATGTCGGGGTGGGCCAGAAGCTGGTGGCGGCCGGTGACCGGCTGACGCCCGGCCGGATCGGGTTGCTGGCGTCGCAGGGGCTGGAGACGGTGGCGGTGGGGGCGCGGCCGCGGGTCCGGGTGTTGAGTACTGGTGACGAAGTGGTGGCGCCGGGTCGGCCGTTGCCTGATGCCGCCGCCTTGTACAACAGCAATGGGCCGATGCTGACGGCGATGGCGTGCCAGGCCGGGGCCGTGGCCGAGGCCGGGCATGCCGGCGATGACCTTGACGCGCTGACAACCGTGCTGGCGGCAGCCTTGGAGAGCAGCGATGTGGTGGTGCTGGCGGGCGGGGTGTCGGTCGGGCGCCACGATTACGTGCGGCCGGCGCTGGCCCGGCTCGGGTGGCGGCCGGACGTGTGGCGGGTGGCGATGAAGCCGGGCAAGCCGTTTCTGTTCGCGGCGCGCGGCGCGCAGAGTGTTTTCGGGTTGCCGGGCAATCCGGTGTCGGCCGCGGTCACCTTCCAGGTGCTGGTGGCACCGGCGTTGCGCCGGTGGCAGCGGGCGGCGGCGGCCGACTGGCCCGTGCCGGTCGTGCCGGCTGTCCTGGCGGAGGCGCTGACCAACACGGGGGACCGCCCGCATTATGTCCGTGGGGTGCTGGAGCCGGGAGGCATGTTCCGGGCGGCCGGCCTGCAGGAGAGCCACGCCCTTTTCAGCCTGAGCCGGGCCGACGCGCTGCTGCGCGTGCCGCCGGAGACGAGCTGGGAGGCCGGCCGCGCGGTGAGGGTGCATCCGCTGTGACTCGGCGGAAACTGCTCGCCGGGGCCGGCGCGGTCGCTACGTTAGGAACCTATCATGTTTCAGGGGAAAAAGATTGCTGTGACCATGCCCGCCTACTGGGCGGAAAAAACCGTCGCCCGGACCGTCGCGGACATCCCGCGCGATCTGGTCGATGAGATCATTCTGGTCGACGACTGCTCGAAGGACCGCACCGTGGAAGTGGCGCAGGGGCTGGGCATCACCGTGATGCGCAACGAGAAGAACCTCAATTACGGCGGCAATGTGAAGCGCTGCCTGCAGGCCGGACTGGATGCCGGCGCGGACATTGTGGTGCTGCTGCATCCTGATTACCAGTATACTCCGAAGCTGGTGCCCTCGATGGCGGCGATGCTGGCCACCGGGTTTTACGACCTGTGTCTGGCGTCGCGCACCAGCGGGCGCGGCGCGCTCAGTGGCGGCATGCCGGTGTGGCGGTATCTGGCCAACTGGGGGTTGACGAATTTCATGAGCCTGGCGCTCGGCACGCACCACACCGAGTACCACACCGGGTACCGGGCGTATTCGCGGCGGCTGCTGGAGGCGGTGCCGTTTCATTCCTTTCGGAACGATTTCATTTTCGACAACGAGATGTTTGTGGCGGCGTTGCGCCACGGGTTTCCAACCTGTGAAGTGACCTGTCCGACCAGCTACGAGAGCGATGCGAGTTCGATTCCGTTCAAGAAGGCGTTGGTGTACGGGCTGCAGTGTGTGCGGCTTTCGGTGCGGCATTTCGCGTGGCGGGTGAGCCGCCGGCTGCGGGGCACGGGTTCCGCGCCGGTGTGATCGTGAGCCATGGTCATTTGACGGGCGGGCGGCTGCCGCTACACAGAAGGCATGAGCACCGCACCCGTCTACAACCGCAAAAACCCCTGCCTGGCCCGCCTGCTCCGCACCGAGGTCCTGACGAAGGCCGGTTCGGAAAAGGATACGCGGCATTACGAGATCGATCTTGGTGATTCGGGATTGGCCTACGAGCCCGGTGATTCACTGGCCGTGCTGCCGCAGAACGACCCGGAGCTGGTCGGCGAAATCATCGACCGCCTCGGGGCGCGCGGTGACGAACCGGTAATCAACGCCGACAAAGTGGAAACCACCCTGCGTGAAGCGCTGACGCGGGATTGTGTGATCACGACGGTCGATGCCAAACTGCTGCGGGCGCTGGCCGAACGCGGGCCG
>JALRGF010000126.1 GCA_023253495.1 Verrucomicrobiales bacterium | reverse complement strand
GAAAACATCTTTCTCGGCCGCGAACGGCGGCATGGGCCGTGGATCGACTGGGCCCGCACCCACCGCGACGCCGCCGCGTTGCTCGCGAAGTTCCGTCTGGCCATCGATCCCGAAGCGCCGGTGGCCACGCTCGGCATGGGCAGCAAACAGCTGGTGGAAATCGTCAAGGCGCTGGCCAAGGACGCACGCATCCTCATTCTGGACGAGCCGACCGCGGCCCTCGCCGAAGCCGAGGTGGCGATCCTGCTGCAGATCGTGCGCGACCTGCGGGCCCACGGGGTTTCGATCATTTATATTTCGCACCGCCTCGGTGAGGTGATGGCCCTCGCCGACCGGATCACCGTGCTCCGGGACGGCGCCAGTGTGGCTACCCTGGACGCCGCCACGGCCGACGTGCCCACCCTGATCAGCCACATGGTCGGTCGGAAAATCGAGGCCCTTTTCCCCCGCGACCGGTCGCACCCGCCGGGTGAGGAGCTGCTGCGCGTCGAGCACCTGAGCGTGAGCCCGGCTCCGGGCGCGCCCGCGCGGCTGCGGGACATCGGGTTTTCGGTGCGTGCCGGTGAAGTGCTCGGTATCGGCGGCTTGATGGGTGCCGGCCGGTCCGAGCTGCTGCTCCACCTTTTCGGGGCCTGGGGCCACCGCCACGGCGGCACCGTCACCCTGTCGGGCGAGGACTATCCGCATCCGGATCCGGGCGACTCGATCCGCCGCGGACTGGTCATGGTCACCGACGACCGCAAACGCTACGGCCTGCACCTCGAACTGCCCATCGGCACCAACCTGTCGATGTCGTCGCTCGCCCGGGTCACCCGCGGCGGGATGGTGGATGCGGTGGCCGAAGAACAGGCGGGACGCCGGTTTTTTGACGCGCTGCGGATCAAGGCCCCGGGGCTGGAGGCGGCGGTCGGCGGGCTTTCCGGAGGCAACCAGCAGAAGGTGGTCCTCGGCAAGGCGCTGATGACCGAACCGCGCGTGGTATTTCTGGATGAGCCGACCCGCGGGATCGATGTCGGGGCCAAGCTGGAAGTGTACGAACTGATCAACCGGCTGACTGCCGAAGGCCGGGCGGTGGTTCTGGTTTCCAGCGAGTTGCCGGAGCTGATGGGCATGAGCGACCGCATCGTGATGCTGGCGGACGGCGCGATCGGCGGGGTTTTTGAGCCGCCGGATTTTGATCAGGCGCGGCTGCTGGCCGCCGCCATGTCCCCGCCCCGGGCCACGCCTGTTTTGTCATGACCGCCGCCCCATCACCCCCCGTGAGTTCCGCCCCGCCGTCAACTGCCGGCACCCTGCGCGCACTGACCATGCCCGCGCTGCTGATCGGCCTGTGGGTTCTCTTCGCGCTGCTCTCGCCGCAGTTTCTGAGTGCGCGGAATCTGTCGATGCTGATGATCGAGCTGTCGGCCACGGCCACCCTGGCGGTGGGCGTGCTGCTGGTGCTGTTGCCCGGGCACACCGACTTGTCGGTGGGCGCGGGGGCGGGTCTGACCGGCGGGATTGCCAGCGTGCTCGTGTTCCGGCACGGCTGGCCGGCGCCGGCCGCGCTGGCTCTCGCCTCCGTCTGCGGGGTGGTGCTGTGGTCGCTGATGGGATGGTTCATCGTGCGCAACCGCATCCAGGCATTCATCATCACGCTGGGCGGGCTGCTGGCATTCAAGGGGGCTTTCTGGCTGGTCATCCGGAGCGCGACCGTGCCGGTCGCCCGCGGCGGCGAAACCAACCTCTATGCCTCGATCAGCACGTATTACCTGCCCGGATGGGCCGGCTGGGCGCTGGCCGCCGGCATCGTCGCCCTGCTGGCCGCGCTGACGTGGCGCGGGCGGCAACGGCGCACGGCGGCCGGCATGGCCAATGAACCGCGGGAGCTGGCGGTGCTGCGGTTGCTGGTGGCGGCGCAGGCGTTTGCGCTGGTGCTGCTCGTCTGCGGCCAGTACCGCGGGTTGCCGCTCGCTTTTGTCATCCTCTGTGTGGTGGCCGCGGTGGTGCACGGGCTCTCCCGCCACACCCCGTTCGGCCGCCATCTGTATGCCATCGGCGGCAACGAGGAGGCCGCCATCGTTTCCGGAATCCCGGTCCGCCGGACGGTCGTGCTCGCGTTCACCCTGCTCGGAGGCATCGTCGCCATCGCCGGGTTCATGACCACGGCCTACGCCGGAGCCAGCACCACGACCGTCGGCGACCAGATGGAGCTTGATGCCATCGCCGCCTGCGTCATCGGCGGCACCAGCCTGAAAGGCGGACGCGGCTCGGTGCTCGGCGCCCTCTTCGGCGCCCTCATCATGGCCACCCTGCTCAACGGCATGACGCTCATGGCCGTCTCCCCCGAGTGGAAAATGATCGTGCGCGGCGTGGTCCTCGCTCTGGCGGTCTGGCTCGACGTGCGGCTCGGCGGCAACCGCTGATCGAATTGCCCGGTTGCAGCGGCCGGACGCAGCGTAGCGTAAGGCAGTCCTTCATGGCATCCGGCCCCATTGCGCTCGTGTCCCGCCGTCAGGCGCTGGCCCAACTGGCCGCGGTAGCGGGGGTCGGGGTGGCCGTGCCCGCGGTCATCGGGCGCCGTCTGCCGCGCCCGTCCAATGCGGACGACGTCGACACCGAGCTTGATTTCAATCCCTCCGCGGAACGCCGGGACTTGGAAAAGCGGAATCCGGGCTGGGTGCTGATCGGAAACTCGATGCTCAACTCGCGGATCCACTCGGATCTGCTGCAGCGGGCCAGCGGCTGGAAGTGTGCCAAACTCGCCATTGGCGGAACGCAATCGGCCATCTGGTGGCTGCTGTTCAAGAACGTCCTGATCGCGTCCAGAGCCCGGCCGCTCCGGGTCTCGGTTTTTTTCCGCGAGAGCGACCTGACCTGGCCCGACTTCCGTCTCTCCGGCGGCAATGCCGAGCTCATCAGCCGTCTGAAACGGCGCCACGAACCCGAGTGGGACCGCGTCATGGCAGGGCGCAAACCGGTGGTCAGCCGGTCCGCGGCGGCCGCCGAACGGTTTTTCGGGGTCGACGACCATGATGACTGGGCCCGCCGCCGCGTGCAGGACGCCGCATTCTCCCTGACCTCACTGGAAGGCGTGAAGCGAGGCAAGCGCCGTCTCGAACTCAATGAACTCTTCGCCCTCGATCAGCTGCGTGAAGACCTCGGCGACGACGGCGGCAGCGGTGGGGAGGAACCCGCACCGGGAATCGCTACGTCCGACGCATCCGACGCATCCGACGCGATGCCCCCCGACCCCGGCATGTACGCGCAGGCCCCCACGGTATTCGACCCCTCGCCGGCCGCTTCGTTCCTGCCGCATTTCATCGAGCTGGCCGCCCGCCACGACATCCGCCTGCACTTCCACCGCGTCAAACGCCGGCCCGATACCGAGGGACGGCGGCCGGACCTTCCGGTTTTCCGGCGCTACCAGAAGGACCTGGCCGCCTATCTGCGGGACCACGGGTGCGCCTATTCCGACGAGTCCGGCGATCCCGAACTCGATCTCTCGTGGTACCAGGACGGCGACCACATCGACCGGGAGCGGCGCGACGCGTTCGCGGTGAAATTCTGGGCGCTGGTCCGCGACCGGATCGGCGCTCCCCCACCCGGAGGCACCGGCCGCCTCACCTGATCCATGGTCTTCCAGAGCTTCACGTACTTCTGGTTCCTTGTCGCCGTGCTGGCCGGCTATTTCGCGCTGCAGTGGCCGGTGCGGCGCGGTGCCGCCTGGGCCCGCCCGGCCCAGAACCTCGGGCTGCTCGCCGCCAGTTACACGTTCTACGGGTGGGTCACCCCATGGTGGCTCCTCCTCATCGTCACCACCACGCTGGTCGATTTCACTTCGGCCCGCCTGCTGTCGCGGACCAACGACCCGCGCCGCCGCCGGCTCTGCCTGACCGCCAGTCTGGTCGCCACTTTTTCCATCCTCTGCGCCTTCAAATACTTCGGGTTCTTCGCCGAAAACACCGCCGCCGCCCTGCAGTCGCTGGGCGTCCCGGCCGCCTGGCTGACCGGCAATCCGGTCGGCCGGTTCCTGCTCGATGTCGGCCTGCCCGCCGGCATTTCATTTTTCACTTTTCAGAGCGCGAGCTACGTCATCGACGTCTATCGCGGCCAAACCGCCGGCCGTCATTCGCTCGTCGATTATGCGCTTTTTGTTTCGTTTTTCCCGCAGCTGGTGGCCGGCCCGATCGAGCGCTCGGAAAACCTGCTGAGGCAGGTCGAACGGGACCGCCGGCCATCGTTGGCCGGCTGGCGTTCAGGTCTGGTGCTGCTGGTCTGGGGGCTGTTCCAGAAGGTGGTGATTGCTGACAGCGCGGCGCTGCTGGCGAACAAGGTGTTTGCGCTGGACGACCCGACTTTTC
Source organism: Verrucomicrobiales bacterium (assembly GCA_023253495.1). GTDB lineage: Bacteria > Verrucomicrobiota > Verrucomicrobiia > Verrucomicrobiales > V1-33 > CAJBME01. Next base: position 1,238 of record JALRGF010000126.1, on the reverse strand, counting down.
CGGTCCTGTGGGCCGGGGTGCTTTGTTTCGGGGTGCAGATTTATGCGGATTTCAGTGCGTACACGGACATCGCCCGGGGGTCGGCGCGGCTGCTCGGATTCGAGCTGCTTCGGAACTTCCACCACCCGTACCTCGCTCAGTCGCCGGCGGATTTCTGGCACCGCTGGCACATGACGCTGAGCACGTGGTTCCGCGACTATGTGTTCATTCCCCTGGGCGGTTCGCGCCGCGGAGCCACCACCACCGCCCGCAACGTGCTCATCACGTTTCTGCTCTCCGGCCTCTGGCACGGGGCCAGCTGGAATTTTGTCGTCTGGGGCGTCTTTCACGGCGCCCTTGTCGCTGTCTGGCCGTGGCTGTCCCGGGTGGTGCCTTGGCTGGGACGGGGCGGCGGTCTGCCCGGCGTCATCGGGCGGGTGGTGCTGACATTTGTCCTGGTGCACCTCGGCTGGCTGTTGTTCCGCGAACAAAGCATCGTGAACATCGGACAGGCCCTGCAGCTCGCGCCCTGGGACGCTCCGGCGGCGCACTGGCGTATGGGGCTGGGGCTGGTCGCCGAAGCGTGGCTCTACGCCCTGCCGCTGATGGTCGTGCTGCCCGGGCTCGCCCGACTTCAGCTCCTGCCAGCCGTCGACGACCCGCGGCTGCTCACCTGGCGCTGGACGCTGGCCCAGGGACTCGCCCTCGCCGTCTGCGTGATGGGCATCCTCCTGCTCCGCAGCGAGGTCGGCAGCGACTTCATTTATTTCGCGTTTTAGTCAGGCGGCCACTCCGCTGCCGGCCGAGAGCATTGGTGCCTTCGCCAACGGCCGAGCATTCATCCATCTGCCCCTCGCGGAGCCCGCGCCGCACCGGCGCCCTGGTGAGGCGGTGGAGCCCCGGCCCATTTCAGCGGCATGGCTCCCGGCCGACGCGGACGCGTGCCGGCGAACGGACCACCGCGTCGCGAAGCGTCCCAGGTGACGCGGATTATTTTCCGACAGCCTTTTTGAGGGCGGCGGCCTTGTCGGTGGCTTCCCAGGTGAGGTCCTTGTCGTCCTTGCCGAAGTGGCCGTAATTGGTGGTTTTGCCGTAGATCGGGCGGAGCAGGTTCAGCTGGGTGACGATGTCCGCCGGCTTGAAGGAGAAAACCTTGGTGACGGCAGCGAGAATGGCGTCGTCGCTGACGCGGCCGGTGCCGAAGGTGTCGACGTAGACGCTGACCGGTTTCGGGTGGCCGATGGCGTAGGCGAACTGGA
>JALRGF010000055.1 GCA_023253495.1 Verrucomicrobiales bacterium | reverse complement strand
GACCGCGCTGGTCCAAGGCCAGTCCTTCCCCGGTTCCGGGCACCCCGACGTCGACCACCGGAGACTCCGGATCCGGCAGGTGGGTCGGCAGCGGGCCGCCATTGTTCCCCAGCGGGCCGAGCTTCGCATTCAGCGGCTGTTCCACCGAGCCGGATACGTCTCCGGGTTGCGCCAGCACCGATGCCAGCGGACCGCCGACCCCCACCACGTTGCCGCCGAGCGAGCGGAAGCTGGCCGGCGGCCCCATGAGGTCGACCGCATCCGCCGGCCCGGGGCCGCTCCGGCGGTTGTCCGCCACCACGGAATTGTGCAGTTCGATGCGGTTGATGTTCGCCGCTTCCGGCACGGCAATGCCGCCGCCTCCGGCAAAGCGGTCGTCCGTGGCGCTCTCATTGGCATGATTGAGCGTGATCGTGCAGTGGCGGATGACCGCGTGGGTACTCACCGCGTACAGCGCGCCTCCCGACGCCGCCGCCGCCACGTTGCCGGAAAAGGTGCTGTTCTCGATGAGCGCGCCCGGAGCCGGGGCCAGCATCTGATTCAAAAACAACGCCCCGCCGGCCCGCGCCCGGTTGCCCGAAAAGGTCGATCCGGAAACGCGCAACCCCCGGCGCGCCGACACCGCCCCGCCTTCCCCCATCCCGCGCGCCTCGTTGTTCTCAAACCAGCAGCCGCGCAGATCGACCGCGCCATGGGAGGTGAACACCGCCCCGCCCGCCCGCGCGGAATTGCCGCGGAAGACACAGGCTTCCACCACCGCCGGTGACCCCTCAAAATACAGCGCCCCGCCTTCCGCCTCCTCCGCACGATTGCCCGCAAAAAGACACTCGCGCACACTCACCTCGTGCCCCTCGCCGGGCACCGACACCGCCCCGCCCCAACGCGCCTGGTTCTCCGAAAAGACACACTGCTCCAGAACCAGTCGCGCCGGCCCCGACGGCCGGAAGCCGACCGCCGCGCCCGGATACGCCGTGTTCCGGAAACCGGAAAATCCCACCCGCTGCACACTCAGCAGGCCGCCGGACGGCACCTCGACAAACAAACCGTGCACATCCCCCGGATCCACCACCCCCGACCCGTTGGCATCACCGCTCAACACCACCCCCGGCTCGCCCGACGCAGCCGGCTCCGGCCCCTTGATCACCAGGGAGCGCCTCACCATCGGCAGCGGCCGGTCCAGCACCACCCGGCGCGGTTCCGCGAAAAACTCCGCGTCAAACTCAATCTCCGCCGTGGTCCCGGCAGGCACCGCCGCCGCATCAGCCATCGCCTGCCGGAAAGATCCGGGACCGGACGCGCCGTCGTGCGTCACCGTAAAGGTGGCCGCTGCCGCCGGAACCGACCACACGCCAAGAGGCAGCAGAAGAAGGGGCGCGGCCCAACGGGCGGGACAATACCAAGCTCTCATGGAAGGCGAAAAGTGTCCTTAGGCCGGACCACCCGGGGTGTCACCCCCAAAGGCACCCCATTTGTGAAAAAATCGTCACCACCACCGGCCGGTCCCGCCCCCCGTGGTCCGGTGGCGATTCCGGCCTTGCCCACCGCGCCGAGCCGCGCATGGGTATCAACATGTCGTCATCTGATCAACACCCGCAGAAACCAGGCTTCGTCGGCGAAAACCCGAACTGGGGCGTCACCAGCCTCATCGGTTTCGCCATCGTCGGGGTCGTGCTCACCCTGATCATCGTCCTCTTCCGTTGATCGCGCCGGTCCGCGCCCCGGTTGATCGCGCCGGTCCGCGCGCCGGGTCGATCGCGCCGACCTGCGCTCCGGGGCCCCTCCCCCCGCCGTCCCGCGCTCCGGCGCGACCGCTTCCGCCTGC
>JALRGF010000041.1 GCA_023253495.1 Verrucomicrobiales bacterium | reverse complement strand
AAGTACGGCATTCCCATGGCCGCGGGCAATTTCCACCTGCCGACGTTCACCGACCGGAATGATGCCAACTACCGCTCTGACGGCAACATCTTCGCCACCATCACTTACGGCAAAGGGCAGATGGGGCCCTACGGAGCCATGATCCCGGTGGCCGACCGCTGGGCCATCATCGCCTACATCCGCACCCTGCAGATGCTGAAAACCGCTCCGGCCACGGCGGCCGCGGCTCCGGCCACCCCGCCGTCCACCCCCGAGGCCGCCGCACCGGCCGGCACCACCCCGCCCGCCCCCGCCGAGGAACAGAAATAATCCGCCGTCATGAGTCATCACTTTGTTTCCGTCTCCACGCTGCCGGCCGGCGGCGAAAAGCTTGAGCTTTCCAGGCTCGGGAAGTGGATCACCCTCCTGCGGCTGGGGGCCGTCGGCGGCCTGATTCTGTCCGCCCTGCTCTTCCTTGCCGGCGGCGCCATCAAGATCGGCAGCAAGGACTTTGTCTCCGGTGAGCCGATCAGCTACACGCTGCGCGAGGCTTACAGCTATTCGTGGCTGTTTGCTTTTTACGTCTTCTTCACCCTCGCCCTCGGCGGGCTCTTCTGGGTGCTGCTCCACAATGCTTCCAACTCCAGCTGGGGGGTGGCCATCCGCCGCCTGCCGGAGACACTGGCGGTCCAGTTTGTGCCCGTTTTCCTGCTCGGTCTGCCGCTTCTCTTCCCGCAGGTGCGCGAGACACTGTGGACGTGGATGAACGACCACTCGGTGGCCCTCAAGAGCGGCGAAGCCGCCACCCTCAAGGATTCACTGCACCACTCGAACCACCTGCTCTACCACAAGCTGAACTACCTCACCCTCTGGTGGGGCGCGGTACCGGGCTTCATTCCCCGCTTCTTCCTGTATTTCATCCTGCTCGGCCTCGGCGCGGCCGTCCTGCGCGGCTGGTCGGTCAGCCAGGACTCGACCGGTGACGTCCGGCCGACGCTCTCGGCGCGCCGTTTCTCCTGCGGCTGGCTGCCGCTCTTCGCTGTCAGCCTGACCTTTGCCGGTTTCGACTGGATCAAGGGGCTCAACTACGCCTGGTTCTCCACCATGTTCGGCGTCAACGTCTTTGCCGGCTCCGCGCTGGCCGGCATGGCGCTCCTCATCGTGATCACGGTCACGCTCATGGAGAACGGCTACTTCAAGCGGATCGTCACCGCGGAGCACCTCCACCTCATGGGCAAGCTGCTGCACGCGTTTACCATCTTCTGGGCCTACATCGCGTTCAGCCAGTACTTCCTCATCTGGTACGCCAACATCGCCGAGGAAACCCAGTTCTACGCCATCCGCAATACCGGCGGCTGGAACTACTTCAGCACGTTCCTGCTCACCATCGGCCACTTCTTCCTTCCGTTCGTGCTCCTGCTGCCGCGCGCCACGAAGAAAAATCCCCGCCGCCTGCGCGCCATCGCCCTCTGGATCCTCTTTGTCCATGTCTGCGAGGCCTACTGGTTCATCATCCCGGAACGCGGTCCGAAACTCGCCGACCAACCCGCCATCGTCTGGGCGGTGCTGCTCGATGCCGCCGCCTTCGTCACCATCGGCTGCGTGGTCGCTCTCGCCTTTCTCAAGTCGCTGGCCCAGCACAGCCTCTACCCTTGCGGCGACCCGCGCCTGCAGGAATCCATCAACGTCACCAACTAGGCCCCGCACCCCACCGTTTCCACCCACATGGACGAATCTCCGGAAAATCCGTTGCAGCGGTTTCGCGCGTTCTGGCTCGCGCTGGCCGTCATGCTGGTCGTCGCCCTCGCCGGCTTCGCCTACCGTGCCCTGAAAACTCCGCGTGAGGAGCTCGACGCCGGGGCCGCCGCCCTGCGCCTCGCCACCCTCGCGGAACTGCGCACGGCCGAACAGAAAGCGGTCGCCGACCTCGGCCTGACCTATCATGGTCCGGAGGGTGGGCACCTCACCCGCGTCACCGTGCCGGACGCCGTCATCGAAAAAGCTCTGGCCGCCCTCAAGGCCAACACGCCCCGTCCCACCGAACAGCTGATCCCCGGGAGCAAGACGTTCATGGAAAAACAGGCCGGCACCCACGACCCGACCGAGTCCGCCTTCCTTTCCCAATAGTCCCCGCCCGTCCGGAGATCCCCTTTTCAGTCGCCACCCATGTCCCAAGATTCATCCCCCGCATCCCTCGAGCGGCCCACGCCCGAGGATCTGCGCGAGCGCGCCGCCCTCGACCGCTCGACGAAGCTGCCGGTCCTCTTTTTCCTGACCAGCGGGCTGGTCTGGCTGCTCGCCGCCTGTCTGCTCGGGCTGGTGGCGTCGATCAAACTGCATTCGCCGGGCTTCCTCGACTGGGATTGGCTGAACTGGCTCAACTGGGGCCGGCTGCAGCCTGCCGCTTTCAATGCGCTGGTTTACGGCTGGGCGTTCCAAGCCGCCTTTGCTGTCGGCCTCTGGATGATGGCGCGCCTGTGCCGCCAGCCGTTGCGCAATCCGGTCACCTTGGTGGTGGCCGGCCATTTCTGGAACCTCGGGGTGACCATCGGCCTGCTCAACATTCTGGCGGGCAACCAGGGGCCGGGGGAATTGCTGGAATTCGGCCGCCCGGCCTGGCTCATGATGTTCGCCGCTTTCGCGCTCATCGTCATCTGGCAGGTCCTGATGTTTGTGACGCGCCCGAAGGGCGCTGATTATGTGACCCAGTGGTATGTGCTGGCGGCCAGCTTCTGGTTCCCGTGGCTGTTCCTGACCGCCAGTGTGTTCACCTCACCGCGCACCGGGTCCGGCCTGCACGCCGCCCTGACCTCGTCGTGGTACGCCAACGGCGTCCTGTTCCTCTTCCTCGTGCCCATGGCGGTCGGCACCGCCTATTACCTGATTCCCAAAATCGTCGGTCGCCCGGTGCACAGCTACCCGCTGGCCGTCGCCGGTTTCTGGTCGCTCGCTCTCTTCGGCGGCTGGACCGGCCTGCAAAAGCTCATCGGCGGTCCGCTGCCGACCTGGATGCCGGCGGTGAGCAGCGCGGCCCAGGTCCTGCTCCTGATCCCGGTCCTGTGCGTCGGCGCGAATCACTTTCTGACGGCGCGCGGCCGCCACGAGCTGGTGGCGGTGAGTCCGACCCTGCGCTTCGTCTTTGCCGGAGCCGTTTTTTATGTGGCCAGCCATGTGGTCGCCGCACTGCTCGCCCTCGCCCCCGGCCTGACCCAGTTCACCGCTGCGTGGGACGGCTTCCGGTTCATGCTGGTCTACAGCTACTTTTCGATGACGATGTTCGGGGCGATCTATTTTATTCTGCCCCGCCTGACCGGCTGCGAGTGGCTCTCGCCCGGCATGATCCGCATCCATTTCTGGGCCAACATCTACGGGGGCTCGCCGATCGGCGTTTTCCTCATCATCGGCGGGTTTTTCCAGGCCAATGCGATGAACGTGTGGAGCCACGGCTTCGGGGCGCTTTCGGACATGCTCAGCGGTGCTTATGTCGCGGCCACCCTCGGATGGATCTTCATCCTGTTCGCCAACACCGTGTTCTTCCTGCACTTTGTGCTCATCGCCCTGCGGCTGGGCCGCCGCAGTGAGCGCGCCACCCTGCTCAGCGGGCCGGCCCACCTCGACGACGCCGACGTCATGATCACTACCGAAGGAGCGGAGGCCTAATCCACCATGTCCCTGAAATCACTTCTTTTGGGTTTGCTCGCCACGTTTGCCGCCCCGTGGCTCCTTCTCATCGTGCGCCCCTACGGCTCTCTCGCCAGCCTGGCTCCCGTCGCCTACAACGAGGAAGCCGGTGATGAAACCAAGGGGTTCTTTCCGCCCACCCGCTCCGCCGATCAGGCCCGCGGCCAACAGATCTATTTCGCCCAGGGGTGCGCCCAGTGCCACACCCAGGTCATCCGACCGCAGTACGTCGGCGGCGACGGCGATGAATTCAAACGCAACTGGGGTGAAGCGCAGGAAGCGCTCGCTCCGAAGCGGACCCGCCAGACGTCGCCATACGACTACCTCGGCGAATCGTTTGCCGCCATCGGCCAGCGCCGCAACGGACCCGATCTCGCCAACGGCGGCTTCCGCTTTGCGACCCGCCAGCAATTCCTCGAGCATCTCTACGCGCCGCAGGCGCGCCATGAGTGGTCGTCCTGCCCGCCCCAGCGCCATCTCTTCAAGACCCGTGTCATCCAGGGCCAGCCGTCCCGCATGGCTGTATTTTCCCAGGGAAAATACGCACCCGGTGAGGGCCTCGAAATCGTTCCCTCCACGGAGGCGCTCGACCTCGTCGATTATCTTCTCGCGCTCCGGCGCAATGCCCCGCTCCCGATCTCCCTCGGCGGGGAAAAACCCGCTCCTGCCGCCCCTGCTGCTTCCGCCCCTGCTGCCCCTGCGAAATGAGCACCGACCCGAATTCCCAGAACATCGACTACCGGTCCACCTTCAATGTGGCCCGGGTGCACAACGCGCTGGCGCGTGAGCAACCCGAACGGGTCGCCGAAAGCCGCCCCGTCTCGCTCTGGATCACGCTTGGTGCCATCGCCGTGACCGCCCTCGCCTTTACTTTTTACGGGGCTCAGCGGGGGACCGGGTCCGGAGACTCCTTGAATTACAACAAATTCGGCTCGTCTTACCAGCCGCGTCCCCCCGAGGCCCTGGTGCCCGAGACCGGCGGGGCCGGTGTCAGTCTCTACGCCCTTGGTGAAAAAGTTTACAAGGGGAAAGGCTGTGTCGCCTGCCACCAGCCCAACGGCCAGGGCACGCCGGGCGTCTACCCGCCCCTCGCCGGCTCGGAATGGGTGCTCGGCAGCACCGAGAGACTTGCGGCGCTCGTCGCTTACGGCCTGATGGGGCCGCTCACCGTGAAGGGTCAGCAATATGGCGCCGCGATCATGCCCGCCCACGCCCCACCGATCCTGACCCCGAAGGAGTTTGCCGCGGTGCTCACCTACATCCGCCAGGGATGGGGCAATGCCGGCTCGGAGGTTTCCGTTGAGGAGGCCTCCGCCTACCTCAACCGCACCAAGGGCCGCAGCGCCATGTACACCGAAGCCGAGCTCAAGACCATTCCGGATGACCAGATGCTCGGCGGCGCTGCCGCCGCACCGGCCGCCGACGCCGCTCCCGCCACCACTCCGCCGGCCCCCGGCGCCTCGAACTAATCCGCGCCTCCGCATCCCAACTCACTGCCATGTCCGCCGCCGCCCACACCCACGATCCCCAGGGTCACCACGATGACCACGGCCACGACCACCACGAGCAGTCGTTCTGGTCGAAATATGTCTTCTCGACCGATCACAAATGGATCGGCATCCAGTACGGGATCACCTCGCTCCTGTTCCTGCTCTTCGGGTTCGTCCTGATGCTCTACATGCGCTGGAGCATCGCGTATCCCGACAAGGAACTGGCGGGGTGGGCGGCGTATTTCATCGATTTCCTCGGGGGGGGCGGCACCGACCGCTGGCTCAATGAGGGCAAGATGACCGGTGAGTTGTACAACATGTTCGGGGCCATGCACGGCACCATCATGGTCTTCCTCGGCGTGGTGCCGCTCGGATTCGCCGCTTTCGGCAACTATGTCACTCCGCTGCAGATCGGGGCCATCGACATGGCGTTCCCCCGGCTCAACATGGCGAGCTACTGGTGCTTCTTCGTCGGCGGCGTGATGATGCTGGCCAGTTTCTTCCTGCCTTCCGGGGCCGCCCAGTCCGGGTGGACCAACTACTCTCCGCTCGCCGGCATCACCCATGCCTCGGAGACCTGGGTGTTCTGGAACGGCCAGACCCAATGGCTCGTGGCCATGGCCATGCTCATCACCTCGTCGCTGCTCGGCGCGGTCAATTTCCTCGCCACCATCATCAACCTGCGCGCCCGCGGCCTGACCTGGATGCGCATGCCCTTCTTCGTCTGGGCCATGATGGTCACCGGTTTCCTCCTTCTGCTGGCGTTCCCGCCGCTGGAAGTCGCCGCCCTCATGCAGCTGAGCGACCGCCTCTTCGGCTCCAGCTTCTTCATGCCGAGCGGACTGGTGGTCAACGGGCAGCTCTGGAATGTGTCGGGCGGTGGCAGTCCGCTGCTCTACCAGCACCTGTTCTGGTTCCTCGGGCACCCTGAAGTGTACGTCATCCTGCTGCCGGCCATCGCGGTGGTGGCCGAAGTCATCCCCGCCAATACGCGCAATCCGCTCTGGGGCTACAAGAGCATGGTCTATGCGGTGCTCGTGCTCGGGTTTCTGTCGTTCATCGTCTGGGCCCACCACATGTACATGACCGGCATGGGCAGCGTCATCACGACGTTCTTCCAGACGACCACGGTGCTCATCTCCATTCCGTCGGTCATCCTCCTGACCTGTCTGATGATCTCGCTGTGGGGCGGCTCCATCCGCTTCACCATGCCGATGCTCTTCGCCACCGCCTTCCTGCCGATGTTCGGCATCGGCGGCCTCACCGGTCTTCCGCTCGCCTTCGCGCTGACCGACCTCCACCTGCACGACACTTATTACGTCATCGGCCACTTCCACTACGTGGTCGCCCCGGGCGTGCTTTTCGGCCTCTTCGCCGGCATTTACCACTGGTTCCCGAAAATGACCGGGCGCACCATGGGCACTTTCCTCGGGCACCTCCACTTCTGGCCCACCCTCATCTGCATGAATGTCATCTTCGCGCCGATGATGATCCAGGGCATGCGCGGGTTCCACCGCCGGGCGTACGACGGGGGCCGCACCTATGAGGAAATCGCCACTGACATGCTGCCGGAACAGCTCTGGTGGCTGTTCGGCAAAAACAATTACCTCTTCCTGAACGAAGTCATGACTTGGGGCGCCATTTGCATGGCTGTCGCCCAGATTCCATTCATCATCAACTTCTTCTGGAGTATCTGGGGCGGCAAAAAAGTCCACTCTGACAACCCCTGGCAGGCGACCACCCTCGAGTGGAACACGCCGACCCCGCCGCCCCACGGCAACTTCCTCACCGAGCCGGTCGCTTACCGCGGGCCCTACGAATACAGCCTGCCCGGTGCGGACAAGGATTTCACTCCGCAGTGGGAGAAAAGCCCGGGTCAACCCGAACCCATCCTCGCCCCCCTGCCCGGTTCCCACCATCATTGACCTTCACCGCCGGCCCCCCGATTCCCGCCGCCACGCTTTCCGCACATGGAGATTCCGTATACCGTCACCGCCCGGCCCGACACCGGCCTCTGGAATGCCAAGATCGGCATCTGGCTCTTCCTCGCTTCCGAAGTCATGCTCTTCGGCGGTCTCTTTTCCAGCTACGTCTTTCTGCGCGTCGGCGCCGACTACCCGTGGCCGGTCCATGAGCTGGGAGTGGTCCCGGGGTTTATCAACACCTTCGTCCTCATCTTTTCGTCGGTCACCGTGGTTTTCGCGTGGGCCTATCTGAAGATGCGCCAGTACGCGAAGTACCAGTTCTGCATGGCGCTGACCCTCCTCTTCGCCCTCGGGTTCCTCGGCATCAAGAGCTACGAGTACTACGGAAAGTTCAACCACTGGGCGGTTCAGCTGCCCGATGGCAGCGTGCTCGACGGCCATCACCCGAAGCACAAAATCGACTTCCATGAAGTCACCGCTCTTAATGTCGACCTCCGCACCTCGGAAGTCGGTTTCCTTGCCGGCGCCGGCGCCGACGTGAATGTCAATTTCAAGCTTCCGGACGGCACCATCGCGGAAGGCTACAAGGTGGCTCTGAAGCGGCTGCGTGAGTCGGCGGACAAGGGAACCGCGCGCATCACCATCGAGGGCCCGCCGCTCAAGCTGGCGGCCGACCGCCGCAAGGTGGCCAGCTATCTCGGTACCGAACTGACTTTCCGCGACGGCACCCGGGCCGAAGGCAAGCTGATCAACGACGCGCTGCGCCTTGAAGTTTCCGGTTTCGACCTCCGCCAGGTCAAGGGGCTGAAGGACAATCTGGATGCCGGCGACGGCGCGATGGTCTGGAAGTACCTCGGCGAGGAGAACCGCCAGGCCTTTCTGAAGCAGAAGCAGGACGTGCTCACCAAATTCGAGCAGGACAAGAACGAGGGCAAGGCCAAGGACGATCCGTCCCGCCGCCTGCCCCAGACCTACGGGGAAATCATGCGCAAGGCGTTCAAGGGTGTCCATCTCGGGACGGACCCCAAGGCCCATGCCCACATGGAGGTGACGGTGCCGGCCAGCGAGGTGCGCTTCTTCTCGAACTACAGCCCGCACCTGAATACCTATTACGCCATCTACTTCCTGATGACCGGGCTGCACGGCCTGCACGTCATCGGCGGCGCGCTGGTGCTCGGGCATTTCTTCTTCTTCGGCCGCCGCATCTACGACAAGAATCCGGAGCACCTCGCCAACCGGGTCGAAGTCGGAGGTCTCTTCTGGCACTTTGTCGACCTTGTCTGGATCTTTCTTTTCCCGGTCTTTTACCTGCTCTAGCTTCCCTCAGCTTCCATCCGTCTCATGGATCATTCACACGATTCCGCCCCGCCTGCGACCGACCTGCACACGCCGGATCCGGCCGTCGTCCGGGAGATACAGGCCAGTTTCAAGAAGTACCGCGCGGTGCTGTACGTGCTGATTTTCGGCACACTGATCACCGTGGGAGTCTCGTATGTCGACTTCGGCGGTCACGCCTGGAACCTTGCCGTGGGTCTGGCCATCGCCACCTTCAAGGCGGCCTGCGTGGCTCTGATCTTCATGCACCTCAACCACGAGCGGGGCATGATTTACAAGATTCTTCTTTTCACGATCGTCTTCTTTGCGGCGCTCATGTTCCTCACGGTGCTGCACCATTACGACCCGATCCACCACACCTTCTTCGGGAAGAACTAGACGTCCTCCGCCCACCCCGCCGCTCCTTTCGCCCATGTCCCTGAAGTCATTTCATGTGTTTTTCATCGTGCTGGCGGTGCTCAGCTCGCTGGGGTTCGCCGTGTGGACGTTCACCATGGGCGGGGCCGAGCTGGCTTCGGGGCCGGGGGCCCTCGGGGTGACCAGTGCGCTGGCCTCGATCGTTCTCGCCGCCTACGGCGTATGGTTTGTCATGCGCAAGGCCGGCCGCATCATCATTTGAACCGCCGACGATCATGAACGCGTTTTTCAACCTGCTGGCCTGTCCCACCTGCCGCGTCGACCCCGGCTCGGCCATCAACCAGGCCACCAACGGGGCTGTCTTTGTCATGCTCGGGGTGATGGCCGTGGTTTTCGGCGGTTTTCTGGCGCTGGCCATCAATTTTGCGCGGCGGCAGCGGGCCATTGGGGAGGCCAGTCTGGCGGGCGCCCCTCCGGTGGGCCCGGGCACGCCGTCGGTTCCCTGATTTTTTTCACTTACCACACACTCACATGGGCATTCTGAATCAATGGTTGGGGATCGGAGAACTCGCGTCGGAGCACGGCGTGGTGGTCGACCAGTTGCTGGAATTCATCCACTGGTTCATGCTGGCCCTCGGGGTCGGCTGGTCGGTTTTTATCGCCGTGGCCATCTACAAATTCCGGCGCTCGAAAAACCCGCGTGCGAACCACTATGGGGTGCGCAACCACGCCACCACCCACATCGAAATCGGCGTCATCATCACCGAGGCCGTGTTGCTGCTCGGATTTGCGTATCCGTTGTGGAGCCGGCGCGTGGACGATTTCCCGACCGGTTCGGATGTGGTGCGTGTGCGGGCGGTGGGCGAGCAGTTCCGCTGGTGGTTTCATTATTGCGGGCCGGATGGCAAATTCGGGCGGGTGGACGCGCGTCTGGTCACCGGCACCAATCCGGTGGGTCTGGACCTTGAGGATCCGAATGCCAAGGATGATTTCACCGATTTGAACACCCTCACGCTGCCGCTGGGGCAGAAGGCGATTGTCGGGGTGACCGCCAAGGATGTGATTCACAATTTGGCTCTGGTGCCGATGCGCATCGCCCAGGATGCCATGCCCGGCAGTGAGGCGCACATCTGGTTCACCCCGCAGAAAGTCGGCGCCTGGGACATCGTGTGCGGGCAGCTCTGCGGGTCCGGGCACGGAGTGATGCGTTCAACTCTGGAGGTGAAATCGCCCGAGGAATTCGCCAGCTGGTACAAGGAAAAAACTCCTTTGCCGCCCTCGGCGCCGGCCGCGCAGCAGGCATCGGCTTCCGCGGGTTCATCCGTCCCTGCGGTGCTGGTCTCCTCGGCGGAGTGAGGTTTACGGGCAGCCAGGCTCCTCCGGGGCCTTCTGCTCGGAAAAGCGATTTTCCGCGGATCATCGACCGTACCCCGGGGGCTCCCGGACTCGTAGTTGCTGGTGGCGTTCGCGATACCGGGATGGCGGACGGCTTGTGACGCTTCTCTTCCCGCCCCATTTCTCTGCTGTGCCTGCTTCTCATTCGACTTCCGGTTGGCTGCATCGTTTTGCGGTGTTCATCGTGGGATGGGCTGTGCTTCTCATCTGGTGGGGTGCGGCGGTGACCACGGAGGACGTGGGGCTGGCCGTGCCGGACTGGCCGCTGGCCTTCAATCGCGTGAACCCGGAGGGCTGGTGGGGCCTGCTGCCGCTGCTGCTCGAGCACGGACACCGCTGGCTGGCCACGATCCTGACCGGGTTGGTCATGGTGCTTTTCTTCTGGGTGGTGGTGGCGGACGGCCGCGCTTCCCGTGGGCGGCGGCGGCCCGGTCTGCCGCTCGGGGTGGCCGAATTGGCCACGGTCGTGGTGCTTTCGGTGGCGCTGGTGGTGGCGGTGGCCTTCAACCAATCGCCGAGGGTGATGCCGGAAGCGCAGAAGGTGTGGGGCGGGGTGGCGGTGGCGCTCGGAGCCGCCTGCCTCGCCTGGCTCGGGTGGTCCCTTGGGACGCGCCGGTGGCCGTTGCTGGTGCGGCTGATGGCGGTGATCTGGGTGGTCATCGGCACACAGGCGATCCTGGGCGGGACGCGGGTGACGGCGCTGTCGGATGCTCTCGGCATCTTTCACGGCTGCCTCGGTCAGGTGCTTTTCTGCCTGCTGCTGACGGTGGCGCTGGTCACCTCGCCGCGGTGGCCCTCGCCGTCGCTGGTCGCTGCGCCGACCCGGCGGCGGTTTCTTTTTCTGGCCGGTGTTTTTCTGGCGGCGGTCATCATTCAACTGACTCTCGGGGCCAGTATCCGCCACACTCAGCGCATGATTCCGGCGGCGCTGGATGTGCTGACCACCGGGGGTTCGTTCCTGCCACCGGCCGGGCGCGGTGACCTCTGGCTGATCTTTGCCCACAAGATGTGGGCGTGTGTGGTGCTGGGGCTGGGAGTGGGGTTGGCCCTGCAGGCACGGCGCGGTCTGGAGGCCCATCCCGGCCTGCGCCGTATTGCCGTGGCCCTGCCGGTGCTGCTCGTCGCCCAGATCACGCTGGGGGTCTCGGTGTTGCTGGCGATGGACCGGTTCAAGCTGCCCCCGGCCACCACGCTTGTGCAGATGAAGCTTTCCCCGGTTTTCTGGGTCACCAACCTGCATGTGCTCATCGGTCTGAGCCTGCTCGCCTGCGCCTTCGTCCTCGTGGTCAAACTGGTCGCCGCCGCACCCCATCGCGGTATGGTGGCCGCAGCCTCCGGCGGCCGCCCCGCCGCGTCCGCGTGAACGATTCCGCCACCAGCCGGTCCGTCGACCCATCCGCTGCGGCCACTCCGGCCGCCTCGGCGCGTGACGACGTGGTCATGCTGACGAAGGCGCGCCTGAGCGGGTTGGTGGTGATGACCACGCTGGCGGGGTACTGGCTGGGCGTCGAGCGGGGTGGTCTGTCGGACGGATGGCGGCTGGTCCACACGGTTTTCGGCACGGCCCTCTGTGCCTTCGGATCGGCCGTGTTCAACCAGCTTATCGAGATTGAGCACGACGCCCGCATGGCGCGGACGGCCGGCCGCCCGCTGCCCGGTCGCCGCATTCCGGCCGCCGCCGCCTTCCTGCTCGGGCTGGTCCTCAGCGGCTGGGGCGTCGTCCATCTCGTCGCCAAGGTCAATGTCGAAGCCGCTGCCCTCGCCGCCGCCACCCTGGTGACTTATCTCTTTATTTACACCCCGCTGAAACAGCGCAGCAGCACCAACACCCTGGTCGGGGCGGTGTCGGGCGCGCTGCCGCCGGTCATCGGCTGGGCGGCGGCGGCCGGACCGGACCCGGCCGCCGTCGCCTTCCGCTGGCAGTGGCTCCTCCGGTCGGAAGCGTGGTGGCTCTTCGCCCTGCTCTTTTTCTGGCAGCTCCCGCATTTTCTGGCCATCAACTGGATGTACCGCGACGAATACCGCCGGGCGGGATTTGTGATGTGGTCGAACGACGATGATTCCGGCGCTCTGACTTCCGCGCTGGCCCTTGGATTTACCGTCGCCCTGCTGCCGATCGCGCTGTGGCCGGTCGTGTCGGGATTTGCCGTCTGGCCGGTCGGGGCCGGTCTGGTGCTGCTCACCGGCTGGTTGCTCCGGCTGGCGTGGGTTTTCCGCAGGGACCGTGCGCGGCCGTCGGCGCGCCGCCTGTTTTTTGCCACCCTCGCATATCTTCCGCTCGCTCTGATCCTGGTGCTGGCCGGCAGTCGTCCAGTCTGACGTCCGCCGCGTACTTACCGGGAACTTCTTCATGTCCACCCCGTCTCCAGCTCCTGTTGCGCCCGTCCCCGATGATTCCCCGCGGGTCCGCCCGTGGACCATCTGGGCGCTGATTGCCATCATCGCTTTCGGCGGAGTGGTCGGCACCCAGCTTCTCTTCAAGCGCATCGTTCCGGAAGTCGTCAGCCAGTCGCGCCGCCTGCCCTACCTCACCCGCCTCGAGAAAGATCTTGAGGCGACGAATTCCGACGGTCAGACGGTGCGGCTCAGCCAGCTCGACGGCAAGGTATTCCTCATCGCGTACGTTTACACCACCTGCCCGCGCGGGTGCGCTGAAATCGTCGACAAAATGCGCGTCATGCAGGAGAAATTCGCAGCGGACCCCCGTTTCCACCTCGTCTCGGTCAGCCTGAATCCGGCGCATGATACACCGGAACAATTGGCCCGATTCCGCGAAGCCCATGGTCTGACCGCCTCCAACTGGTGGTTTCTCACCGGCGACGAGGAGGCCTTGCGCTACTACATGACCAAGCAGGTCGACCTGCGCCCGGTGGTCGATATCCCCGAAAAAGACCGCGTCAGCCCGGAGGATCTGTTCGACCATGATTCGCGAGTCGCCCTGGTCGACGCCACCAGCCACGTCCGGGAGTATTACGATGTCACGGCGCCCGATCCGGGCATCAACCGGCTGGTGATGCAGAAGCTTGAGGCCGACATCGCCTCCGTGCTGGCCGAGATCGCCGCCCCTGCCCCATCCACCACGACCGCCAACTGACACTCATGTCCATCCACGACCTGCCGGCCTTGAATGCGGCCCTCAACGGCCTTGCCACCGTCCTGCTGGTGCTTGCGCTTGTTTTCATCAAGCAGGGCCGCATCCAGGCGCACCGGGCGACCATGCTTGCCGCCTTCGGGGTCTCCTGCGTTTTCCTCGTCTTTTACGTGGCCCACAAAATCGCCGTCAAAGGCGTGCACACGCCGTTCGGCGGCGAGGGGGTGATCCGGCAGGCGTATTACGCCATGCTTATTTCCCACATCCTCCTCGCCATGGCCATCGTCCCCCTCGCTCTGATCACCCTTTTCCGCGGCCTGAAACGCGACGATGCGAGGCACAAAAAAATCGCGCGGATCACCTGGCCGCTCTGGTTCTACGTCAGCGTGACCGGCGTGCTCGTCTATTTCATGTTGTACGTGTGGTTTCCGGCCCCCTCGACGCTGGAAAAGCGTCGCCTCGGGGCTGCGGTTCCGGAGGTATCGTTGCGAGCGTTTGTCTGACCGGCAGCATGCCGGAAGCGCCCGCAACGATTATGGGAGGGAAACCCCGAGGCTTGCCCGTTGATGCCGGTGGGCGAAGGGGTCGGCCGGGAAGGAAACGAGGAGTGAGGTCATCCCGGGCCAACGCACGACGTGACCATGGTCGTGGAGACGCTTCGCCTGATGGAGGAAAGGCAGGTGCGGTGCTGCGGCAGTGCGCGGGCCGCCAAGGGACGATTCCCTGCCCACCGGTGTTCAGAAAAGGGGCGTCACTTCCAGCTGCGCACCCGGCTCGATGACATAATCCGGACCGGCTGACCATTTTTCGTCATTGATCAGGAATTTGCAGAAAATCGGCCCGCGTGCTCCCAGCAGATCGATCGACCACAGGTCGCTGCCGACATTGGTCATCGGCACGCCGGTATCCCAGCTCAGGCCGGGGCCGGTCCCGCGCAGAAACAGGTGGTTGCCGAATCCGATGTCGACGCGCGCCGCGACCACGGTGAGCGAGGGTCTCGGGTCGGATGCTGCGGTCCCGGGAGCGGAAACGGCGACCGGCTCCGGCGGGGAGGTGCCCGGTTTGGAGCGTGCGGCCCGGGTCGGTTTGCGAGCTGGCGGTTTGCTGGCGGGCGCGGGTGCCGTACGGGGAGAGGGTTTTTTCCGCGACTGGGGAGAGGTTGAATCGCTGGCGGCTTTTTTCATGGCGGCAATGTGTGAGCTCAAGTTACAGGCTGGACCCGCGGCGGCAACCCGGGGGATTCCCTCATCCGGAGCAAGTCTCTTGCCATCCCCGGCTGCGCTTCCCGATGACGGCCGGACGGGACGGACTGCCGGATGTCACTCGACAAAAATCGCGGCGAAAAATGCCTTCCCGGCCCCCCAGGAGCGGACGTCCGCCTCTTGGTTGTATGCGGCACCCTTGGAGGTGTCGCTGCCGGCGGTCCAGTGGGTGAAACTGTGCACCGCTCCCGGGTGGGCGGCAAACGGCTGTGCCCCCCGCACGCGGCGATCAAGCCCGAGCCGGGATCAGGGGAGGCCCGCAGTCGGACCACGCCATCAGCCCCCTT
>JALRGF010000720.1 GCA_023253495.1 Verrucomicrobiales bacterium | reverse complement strand
CAAATTGTAATCAGCGCCGATCCGCCGCCCGGTGCCAGCCGCGCGGCCAGGGGAGCGTTGGCTTCCAAAGGCGCTCGTCCGCTTTTCAGGGGTTCGCAGCCCGGAGAGGGCTTTCTCAGAGAGTGGCGTCCCTCAGCTCCCGCAGCAGCGCATCGCGCGCCGGTGAAATTCCTTTGTAATCGGCGACGTCGTTGGGCAGGGATCGGAGAGCATCGGTCAGAAGGCCGGCCTCCTCGGGAGAGGACAGCATGGCATCCAGTCGCTGAACGCTGACGCGGATACCGAACAGGATATCGGAGAATCCGGGCAGCCGGGTGAGGAGCTGGTCTTCACGGCGCAACCAGGTGGTGGTGAGCCGCGCGGTGGCGGTGAGCCGCGGCCGGGGGATCGATGGGTGATGGTTCAGGGCCGGGTCGGCGCTCAGCCCCCAGTTGTCGCGCCACCAGACAGTGTCCGGCGGCAGTCGCTCGAGGAACAGATGAATCGGGCGTCCGAGTGACCGGTTCAGGCCGGGAACGGGATCGTGGATTTCATCAAGCGGCCGCCCGAGTTTTTCCGGCAGCGACCAGCCTGAGGGAAAGCAGACGACTCCGGCGACGAGCCGGTAGGCGGCGTCCTCGCCGCGCCGGAGCGCGACCCAGTCGGGTTCCCAGTGGCCGCCGGTTTCCGCGCACCAATCGGTCAGAGCGCGGGCTTCTCCGTCGGGGGGAGGCGGCGGGCGGTGGGTGATCCGGGGGTCGGTGAGCGGGCAACGGGACTGCGACAGCCACCGGCTGACGAGCTCGGTGGTCGCTTTCAGCAGGCCGGCGGTGCCGGGCAGGGCGGCGGCATACCGGTCGGGCGTCTGCGCGAGCAATCCACGCCGCTCGGCGATGACATCAGCGTACTCAACGCCGGGAGCGAAGAAGTCCGATCCATCGCCCGGGCGCAGCGCCATCCGGAACCGGAAATCGCCGCGGGCCAGCGAGCGCAGTGGATCTGGGTTGCGGGCCATCGGGGGCATGAGAATGTCCCCACCGGGCGCCGGCGGACTCAGGCGAGAAACGCCATGGCTTCCTCGGGGGTGGTGCCATCGTGGACCACGGCCATGAGGGCGCGGGTGATGCCGCGGGGATTCGGGTGCTGGATGACGTTGCGTCCGTAGACGATGCCGGCCGCGCCCTGTTCCATGAGCGCCCGGGTGCGCCGGAGGATTTCCTCGTCGCTGACCCGCCCGCCGCCGCGCACGAGGACCGGGATGCCGCAGGCGACCTCGACCACTTTGTGGTAGACCGAGACGTCGTCGGTCGGGTCGGCCTTGATGATGTCGGCACCGAGTTCGACCGCCTGGCGCACCAGCGGCATGATTTTGTTTTCATCGCCGTCGACCATGTATCCGCCGGCTTTTTCGTTCGGCTGGAAGACGAGTGGTTCGACCATCATCGGCATGCCGTAGCGTTCGCATTCCACCTTGAGGCGGCAGATGTTGTCGACGCAGTGGTCATGGACCACGGAGGCGCCGGGGATCTGGAAAAGGTTGACGCAGACGCAGGCGGCGTCGTGACGGACCGCCTGGAGGGCGGCGTCCTCGATCATGCGGCTGAAGGGGGTGGCCGGCAGGGTTTTGCCGTAGATGTTGGCGACATCGGTGCGCAGGACCAGCGAGGGTTTGAGGCGTCCGGGGAGCTGCTGGAGCAGGCGGGCCTGGCCGGTGGTCAGCTGGATGGCGTCGGGGCCGGCCTCGACCACCGTGCGCACCGCGGCACCGAGGTTTTCGATGCCGGGAAGAAAGACGTTTTCGTTGAAGAATCCGTGATCAATGGCGACGTCGAAACATTTGCCGTCGGCGCCGAAGAGGCGGTTGAAGCGTGCTTGGTGAGACATGAGGAAAATCTCAATCAAGCGGGGGCGTGGTATTTCCGCAAGTACTCGCGCAGGGCGACTGTCCACGGGCGGGGCGCTGTGCCGAGGAGTGAGGCGAGCCGGGCGTTGCTCATCGCGGTATGGACCGGCCGGCGCGCGCGGAAGGCGGTGGTGCCATCAAGCGGTTTCGGTTCGATCACCGTGCAGCGGAGCGGCACTCCGAGTTCGGCGGCCAGCGCGACCGTCGTCTCGCCGTACGAATGCCATGAGGCCGGCTCGCCGCTGTTGCAGAAATTGAGGTGGCCGCCCACGTTCCGCAGCGGGCCGTCGACAAAGGGTTCGAGCCACCCACCGAGGTCGAGGGCGCTGGTCGGCATGGAAAATTTGTCGGCAATCGCCTCGAGCCGAGCGCCGGCGCGGGCGCGCTCGAGCATCTGATCCGGAAACGACGGCCGGTCCGGCCCGAAAACCCAGCTGACTCGCGCAATCAGGGCGGCGCCCCCCGTGGCCTCCAGCACACGCTCCTCACCCTCCGCCTTGGTCCGGGCGTAGACACTCACCGGTGCCGCGGGTTCACTCTCGTCGCGCAGACCGGGACGCGCGCCGTCGTACACATAATCGGTGCTGAAATGAATCAGGCGCGCACCGCGGGCGGTACACCACCCGGCGACGAGGGCCGGACCCTCGACGTTGACCGCCCGGGCTTCCTCCGGTCGTTCTTCGGCGCGGTCGAGGTTGGTGAGCGCGGCAGTGAGCAGCACGGCATCGAAGGCCAGCGGCTCCAACCGGTCCCGGATGATTTCGGGGCGCGTCAGGTCGAGCGCGGTCCGGTCAAAGCCCACCACCGCATGCCCGGCCAGACGGAAATGGCGGGCCAACGCCCCGCCCACCCGCCCGCCGGTTCCGATGACGACAATCCGCATCCGGGCTGATCCCGCCATCCAGCGCGGCTGTCAAGCGAGGCGCGGCCGAAGGACGCAGAGCCGGGGGACGCAGAGCCGACACCCGGAGCAGGCCGGAGGTCCCGGTCATCGCTCGAAACGGAATCCGTGCGGCAACAGGCGTTCGACATCGAAGACGTCCGCGCTGGGCTCGACGGTGCCGCGGTCCAGCAGGACCAGGGTCTCGTCATCGGCGAACTCGCGGAGCACCTGACGACAGGACCCGCACAATGACCGTTGCCGCAACGGAGTCCCGGGGGTGGTGGCGGCACAGCTCACGGCCAGGTACCGGAGGCGTCGGTGACCGGCCGCGGCTGCCGTCTGCAGCGCGGTGCGCTCGGCACACTGCGTCAGGCTGTAAGAACTGTTTTCCACGTTGGCTCCGGTAATCACCCGGCGCGCCGGGTCGTCCGCCATCAGGACCGCCGCACCCACCCGGAACCCGGAAAACGGCGCATACGCCCGCAGTGTCGCCGCCCGCGCCTCATGAATCAGTCGGTGCAGCAATGCCGTCTCGACCGAAACTGTGCGCGCCGGCAGGTAAAAAAAGCCTGCGTAAAAACTTAATGTTGGGTCCTCACAATCAAGGGACTGGACGCCCCAAGATGGAAGCGTGATGAGGGTCAGCAAGGGGTTCTCCATGCCCCCATTCAAGCGGCAGCCGTTACCGCGGGCAAGTGCCGCCTGCAGTTCCAGAGTGGCTCTGCACGGACAGGTGGCTCCGGGCATGGGCGGTGAGACGCGCTCTCCGGGCATGGGTGGTGAGACGCGCTCTCCGGGCATGGGAGGTGGGATGCGACCTCCGGGCGCGTCGGCGGTGCGGACGTGTGAGGGCGGAAACGTTTCCACCTCCTCGAGCGGCGTGCCTGACGGCTCTGCCGGAGCGACGCCCCGCGGGGCTGGGGCGCCGCGCTTCGGGCGGCCCGTGCGTGCGCGTGGGGGGGCGCGCGTGCGGGCGGTGGGAGCGTGCGTGCGTGCGGCGCGTGCGGCGCGTGCGTGCGGGTGGGGGCGCGCGCTCCGAAGGGGAGTGCGCTCCGGAAAGGCCCGCGCTGACGGCTTGCGCCCTGGGCACGCCGCTCGAGGAGCCGAAGAAGGGGGGGGGCTGGCGGACGCGCCCGCCGCCGCCCGGCTTGGAAATCCGGTCCTACCTCGCCTGCTCTTTCTTCACGCTCGCGAGCCATGAGGGGAGGCGGCACCTCCGTGCATGGGTGGTGAGACGAGCCCTCCGGGCATGGGAGGTGGGATGCGACCTCCGGGCGCGCTGGCGGCGGGCGCAAAAAAAGCGCCGGCGTGGAGCCGGCGCTTCTGGTCAGGTGAGCGGTGGGATCGCCCGCTTACTGGCCCGGCTGTTGTTGCTGGCTGGAATTTCTCCTTCCGCTGTCCCAGGTTTTGATGTTGTCCTCCCAGGTCGAGACGTCCTTGTCCTCGCCGGACGAGAAGACGAGTACGCCTTGATAGAGTTTGGTGCTGGTGGAGGTGGTGTCCGGGTTGTCGATATCGCCGCTGTAATCGGCGTCCATGAGCACGTAGTATTCTTCGCTCCAGGGGTCGACGACGGTGATCAATTCGCCCGAGGTTTTGAGGCCGAAGCCGCCGCCTTCCTCGACCGATTTGAGGTCCGGCAGGAAGCGGATTTTCTTCGGGTTATTTTCCTGGTCGGTGCCCATCAGGGTGCCGGTGAGGACCTCGTCGGTGCGCATCGGGGTGACCTCGCCGCCGGAGAAGTCCGCGGGCAGCGGGTAGCGCGAGTACTCAGTGTAGTAATTTTTGCAGGCGTTCACGATCTGAACCGCCAGGGTGCGGGCTTGTTCCCGCTTCATCTTTTTGAAGATGGAGGCGAACGAGGGCATGGCCACCCCGGCGAGCAGGGCGATGATGGCGACCACGACGAGGAGTTCCACCAGGGTGAAGCCGGAGCGCCGGTGTTGGAGGGGAAGCGGGGATGTTTTCATTGTTGAGATCATTATGTTTTGTGGTGCGTCGGCGACTGAGCATGGTAAAGGGGTTAGCGATGAGATCATTGCAGTCTGGCATCATGTATGATTTCTTGATAGAGCTACAATTTGTTTTTGTACAACTACCATTATTTTTGTGGTTCCTTACTACACTACCATGCTTTTTTGTGGTTCGTTACAGTACTTTCATTAGGTATTTTCTCTGGATTCAGAGTAAAT
>JALRGF010000694.1 GCA_023253495.1 Verrucomicrobiales bacterium | reverse complement strand
CCAGGCGGCATCCTCCGTGGTGGCGGACGCAAGCTGAACCACCCAGCCGGTCTGCTTCTTCGGTGCCGGTGCTTCGGCGGCCGCAGGCTCGGCGGAGGCCGTCTGCGTCTCTTCTGCAGCAGGCTGTGCGGCGGGCGCCGGAGAATTTCCCGCCCGGGGTGAAGCTGGAGGTGTGGAATGACCAGTCGGTGCTGCTGGCCGGCCGGATGAACCTGATGTTTTCCAACGGCCTGCAGGGGTTTCTGCTGGTGGTGATCGTGCTCGGGCTCTTCCTGCAGCCGCGGCTGGCGTGGTATGTGTCTCTGGGGATTCCGATTTCCGTGGCCGCGGGCATTTTTGCCATGCCGTTTTTCGGGATCAGCATCAACATGATCTCGCTCTTTGCGTTCATCCTCGTGCTGGGCGTGGTCGTCGACGATGCCATCGTCATCGGGGAAAATGTCTACCACCGCATCCACGAGCTGGGGGAGGAACCGCAGGTGGCGGCCGCGCGCGGCACCCGCGAGGTGGCCATGGTAGTTATCTTCGGAGTGCTGGTCACGGTCATGGCCTTCACCCCGATGCTGATGGTGCAGGGGGTCGGCGGAAAAATCTGGAGCAACATCCCGCTGGTCGTCATTCCCACTCTGCTCTTCTCCACCATCGAGTCGAAACTCATCCTGCCCGCCCACCTCGCCACCCTGCGCAAACGCGGGGCCGGCGAGCGCGCCGGATTTCTCGAACGCATCCAGGAGTGGATCGGACGCGGGCTCGACCGCCTGGCCCACGGCTGGTACCGCCCGCTGCTCGAACGCCTGCTCGCCTGGCGGTACGCGGTGGCCTCGGCTTTTGTCGCCCTGTTCCTCCTGACCCTCGGTGTGGTCGGAGCCGGCTGGGTGCCGTTTGTCTTTTTCCCGGTGGTCGAGGGCGATATGATTTCCGCCAAGCTGAACCTGCCGGAAGGGGTGCCGGTGGAGACGACGGAGACGGCGGTGCGCCGGATCGAGGCGGCCGCCCAACAGCTGGCCGCACAGTACCGCACCGTCGACGGGCGGCCGGTGGTCAAACATATTCACTCGACGGTCGGGGCCCAGCCGTTCCGGACCAGTCCATGGGCCGGGGGGGGCGGGCAGGCGGTGCACCTCGGTGAGGTGACGGTCGAACTGGTGCCGGCGGCCGAGCGCACGGTCAAGGCGCGCGAACTGGAGGCGCGCTGGCGCGAGCTGACCGGTCCGATTGCCGGGGCGGTCGAACTCAGTTTCCGCACCAACAGCGAGCGCGGCGGGGTGGCTTTTGAAATCCAGCTCAGCGGACCGGACCGGGCCCAGCTCAGCGAGGCGGGAACCTGGCTGCAGGAGAAACTGGCGACCTATCGCGGGGTGATTGATATTTTCACCAGCGAGCGCAGCGGCAAACGCGAGATGAAGCTGGAGCTGCAACCGGGAGCAGAGGCCACCGGCTTGCGGCTGGAAGACATCTCCCGGCAGGTCCGCCAGAGTTTTTACGGGGAGGAGGCGCAGCGGCTCCAGCGCGGGCGGGACGAGGTCAAGGTCATGGTCCGCTACCCGCGCGAGGAAAGGCAGTCGCTGCAAAACCTCGCCGACATGAAAATCCGCACCGCCACCGGCGCGGAAGTGCCATTCACCGAGGTGGCGCGCGCCGAATACGGGCGCGGCTACTCCACCCTGACCCGCAACGACCGCCGCCCGGCCGTCACCATCACCGCCGACGTCGACGTCAGCGACCCGCAGGCCAACGCGCAGACGATCGTCAGCCAGCTCACGGCCACGCATCTGGCGGAACTCGGGCGCCGGTTTCCCGGGGTTCTGTGGAGCTTCGAGGGTGAACAGAAGAGCCAGCGTCAGGACATCCGCGACATGGGGATGGGCGCCATTTTTGCCCTCTTCGGGATCTTTGTGCTGCTCGCCGTGCCGTTGCGGTCATACCTCCAGCCGCTCATCGTCATGAGCGTGATTCCCTTCGGGCTGGTCGGCGCGGTCGCCGGGCACCTGCTGCTGCGCATGGAATTTTCCATCATGACCATGTGCGGGTGCATCGCCCTCGCCGGCATGGTCGTGAACGAAAGTCTCATCATGGTCGACCGCATCAACCGCCAACGCCACCTCGGCGGCCCGCTCTTCGAGGCGGCCTGGCATGCCGCCATCCACCGCTTCCGACCAATCATGGCAACCAGTGTGACCACCTTTGTCGGCCTCCTGCCGATCATGTCGGAGACCGACCTGCAGGCTCTCTTCCTCGTCCCGATGTCCGTGGCCCTCGGCTTCGGCGGGCTCTTCGCCACCGTCATCACCCTGTGCCTCGTGCCCTGCCTGTACCTCATCCTCGAGGACGGCCGGCGCCTCCTCGGCCTGAAGGATACGACGCCTCCCGTGGTTTCTTCCCGCGAGGATTTCGCGGATTCCTGACGGCAGCGTTCCCGCTGCCGGAACCGGCAGCGCCGGCATCTCCTTTCAAAAGATCATGGTCCGTGCCGGATCCCCAGTCACTGATCAGACCCGAGGGCCCGCCACCAAACCATTCGACGGTGTCCGATCATCCACCGCGCGGGTTTTCCGGGGCGGCGTCAACAATTGCCCCGGCTCTGTGCCCCCCGGCGCCGATCCCTAGCGACGGCGACGGACCAGCAGCAGGCCGAGGCACGCGGCGCTCAGCGCGGCAGTGGCCGGCTCGGGGATGATGCGCAGTTGGATGGCGTTGATCTGGGAGCCGGAATTGTTTGAGGCGGCGGTGTGCGGGAAGTTTTCGTACAGCCAGGTGTAAATGCCCTGGGTAGGGCCATCCGCG
>JALRGF010000662.1 GCA_023253495.1 Verrucomicrobiales bacterium | reverse complement strand
CCCAAACGACGCCCCTTGTGGCGGGGCCTGCTCCTGCTGGCCGCTGCCGCTCTCACCGTTCAGGCCTTTGCCGCCGATCCTCTGCGAGTCTTTATCCGGGGAGGAATGAGCAACCGCGGGACCGAGGTTCACGCCCACCCGCGCTTCCTCAAGGAATGGCAGGGGCTGCTCAACGAACGCGGCATCAAAGCCACCGGCGCCATGGACTGGCCGACCCCGGAGCAGATCAAGGACGTCGATGTCATCGTCGCCTACGCCCAGGAAGGCGGAGACGCCACCCCGGAACAGGAGTCGATGATCAATGACTTCATCAAACGCGGCGGCGGCCTCGTCGTCATCCACACCGCCTCCGTCTCATTCAAAAATCCGCCATGGTGGAAATCAGTCATCGGCGGCTCCTGGGTGCCGAATACCACCAAATGGCGCGAAGGCCCCATGGACCTTTTCTACGTCGAAAGTCAGCGGCTCGACGGCGGTCACCCGATCACCCGCGCCGCGTCGAATTTCCACTTCGACGACGAAATCTATTATGACATGGACATCCTCCCGGACGTCCGCGTCCTTGCCACCAGCTACACCCCCAACGTCCTCGAAGGCCGCCAGCCGGCCGAAGGCAACAAACCGCATATCTACGACATCCAGCCGCAGATGTGGGTCTACGAAAAAACCGCCGAGGGCGGCAGCAAACCCTACCGCGCCTTCGTCAGCATCCCCGGGCACCTCTACAAAAATTTCGCCCTGCCCCACTACCGCGCCATCCTCCTCCGCGGCATCGCCTGGACCGGCCACCGCGAAAATATCGACGAATTCTGCTCCCCCGAGGAACTCTCGTCACTCACTTACCCGGAAGGCGGCCCGCAGAAACCCGAAAACACCCTCGCCAACCTCGAAGTCCACCCGGACTTCGAAATGTCCCTCGTCGCCGCCGAACCGCTCATCACCAAACCGATGAACTTCGACTGGGACGCCGCCGGCCGCCTCTGGGTCGCGGAAACCCCGGAATATCCGAACGGACGCCGCGGAATGCGGCCGGACTACCGCGGCAAGGAATGGAAGGACCGCGGTGGCATCGACTTCACCCCGGGCGTCCAGGACCGCCCGGCCCGCGATAAGATCAGCATCCTGTCCGACACCGATGGCGATGGCGTCATGGATAAAAAAGATATCTTCTTCGAGGGCCTCGATCTCGTCACCGGCCTCGTCTTTTACAAGGACGGTGTCATCGTCACCCAGGCACCGGATATCCTCTTCCTCCGCGACACCAACAACGACGGCAAGGCCGACAAGGTCGAAAAACTCTATACCAATCTCGGCACCGGGGACACCCACGCCGTCATCAACAACCCGCGCTGGGGATGGGACGGATGGATCTATGCCACCCACGGTTACAGCGGCACCGGCGACGTGCGCAACGGCGACGGCTCCAAGGGCTTCGGCGGCGTCGGCTCCGGCGTCGTCCGCTTCAAGCCGGATGGCTCCGCCTTCGAACAATACTCCTCCAAAGGCGGCAACACCTGGGGCCTGCAGATCACCGGCGACAACCGCGTCATGTGGACCCAGCCGACCAGCGGCGAACTCCTCATGCACACCATCCTCCCGGAATACGCCCTCGCCCGCGGCTCGGTCGGACGGATCCCGAGTTACAAAGTCGTCGAACCGTCACCCAAATCGTACCCGCTCCTCACCTGGGAACAACTCGCCTACGTCCAGATTGACTGGGTCGGCTCCTTCACCGCCGCCGCCGGCACCGTGATCTACGACGGCGGCGCGTGGCCCGCGGAATACAACGGCGACTACTTCACCACCGAACCGACCATCAATGTCGTCCACCACACCCGCCTCACCCCGGAAGGTCCGAGCTACACCGCCAAAAAGCTCCCGGGCCGCGAGGAAACCGAATTCATCCGCAGCAAGGACATGTGGTGGCGCCCGATCGAGGTCCGCGTCGGCCCCGATGGCGCCATGTACCTCGCTGACTTCTACAACCAGGCGGTCATCCACAATGACACCCGCGGCCCCGACCACAACCGCGTCAATGCTGCCGTGCGCCCGGACCGCGACCACTACTTCGGCCGCATCTGGAAAATCCAGCATAAACAAGCGAAAAAGCTCACCGTCCCGAACCTCGCCACCGCGGACCGCCGCACCCGCGCCGAGGCCCTCGCCCACCCGAACCGCCACGTCCGCCTCGTCGCCCACCGCCTGATCGCCGAAGCCCCGCCCGAAGCCAATACCGTTTCGCCGGACCTCGCCGCCGACATCAAGGCGCTCGACCCCGAAGGCCGCATCGCCGCTCTGTGGACCATCGCCGCCATCCCGGGCACCGACCTCGGCTGGTGGTCGTCCCAGTTCCTCGGCGACCGCGACGCCAGCGTGCGCCGCAACGCCGCCCTCGTCGTCGAACACCACGCCAAAGGAGCCGCCGCCACCGCCGCCCTGCTCAACGACCCCGATGCCTCGGTCCGCCTCGCCGCCCTGCGCGCCATGGCCGCCGGTGAGGTTGACGACGCCGCCGCCAAAGCACTCATCGCCGCCTGGCCGAAATTCGACGACGACTACCAGCGCAGCGCCGCCATCGGTGCCGCCACCCGCAACCCGGCCGCCAGCATCACCGCCGCCCTGAGCGCCGCCGACCCCGCCAGCCTGACCCCGCTCGTCAACAGCCTGGTCACCCGGCTCGCCGAAGCCGATGACAGCGCGGCCGCCGCCGCCCTGGTCATCGCCCTCTCCAGCCAGCCGGCCAGCGCGGACGAGCTCAAAACCCGCATCCTCGACACCCTGAACAAATCGCTCAAACAGGTGCCGTCGATGACACCCGGCCTCAAATCCGCCCTCACCCTGCTTCTCCAGAGCGGCGCCAGCGGCACCGCGCTGCCGCTTGTCGCCAAATGGGATGCGGGGCGCGGAGAGTTCACCGGCACCATCGCCGGGATCACCGGAAAACTCATTGAGACGCTGGGAGACGCCAAAGCGGACGAGGCCGCCCGCGTGGCCGCCGCCCGCACCCTGCTCGGCATCCGCTCCACCAGCACGGCCATCCTCCCCGCCCTCGAGGCCCAACTCGTCGCCCCCGCCAACGCCGACAGCCTGAAACAAGGGCTGATCACCGCCCTCGGCGAAACCGATGAGGCCAGCGTCGGTCCGATGCTCGCCAAGACCTTCCCCCAACTCAACCCGGCCGCCCAGTCGTCCGCCTTCGAAGCCCTGCTCAAACGCGCCGATTGGTCCATGGCCCTGCTCGACGGCGTGAAGGCGAAAACGATCGACGCCACCGCCTTCGGCCCGGCCAACGCCTATCGCCTGCGCACCCATCCCGCCCGCGAGGTGGCCGAACGCGCCGATGCCATGAAGGACGAACTGAACCCGAACGAGAAGGCCAAAAACGAAATCATCGCGTCTCTGGTTTCCATCGTCACCAAACCGGCCGACCTCGCCAATGGCAAAACCATGTTCACCGTCAGCTGCGCCACCTGCCACAAGCTCAATGACGAAGGTCAGGAAATCGGCCCGACCCTCACCGGCATGGGCACCCACGGCCCCGAGGAACTGCTGGTCCACATCGTCGACCCGAACCGCGAAGTCGACCCGAGTTTCCACGCCTGGAACTTCGAAACCAAGGACGGCCAGTTCTACAGCGGCGTCATCGCCCGCCAGAACAATGCCTCCGTCCTCCTGCGCACCCTGACCGGAGAAGTCGAGATCCCCACCAACTCGATCAAAACCCGCACCGATACCGGCCGCTCGCTCATGCCCGAAGGTCTCGAAGCCCTCGGGGGTGAAAACCTCCGCGACATCCTCGCTTACATGGCCGGTGATGCCGCCGGCAAATACCGCGTGCTCGACGTCGCCAAGGTCGCCAACGCCGATGGCCGCCGCGGTCTGTTCATCTCACAGGAGGCCGCCGGCGACACCGTGAAGCTGCGGAAATTCGGCAACCTCGACATCGAAGGCGTGCCGTTCTTCCTCGCCGACCCGTCCAAAACCGTCACCGGCCGCAACCTCGTCGTCCTCAAAGGCGGTCACGGCAATGAGTTCGCCACCACCTTCGCCGAAAGTGTGGAAATCCCCGTCGGCGTGGCCGCCCAGCGGCTTCACCTCCTCAGCGGCATCGCCGGATGGGCCTGGCCCTACGGCGGCGACGAAGCCCGCGGCCGCCCGGCCATGAAGCTCACCGCCACCTACGCCGACGGATCAAAGGAAACCTTCACCCTGAGCAATGGCGTCGAATTCGCCGACTACATCGGCGACGCCAACGTCAAAGGCTCCAAACGCGCCCGCGGCCTGACCAACGGCGGCCAGGTCCGCGTCCTCACCCTCGTCCCGGCCCGCCAGGACGTCATCACCAGCCTGACCGCGGAAAGCCCCGGCAACGGCATCGCCCCGGTCATCGTCGCCGTCACCGCCGAACTGCCCGGCACCGAAAAGAAAGGCGGTGGCCCGGAAATCACTTCGTCCCCGGACACCGCCGCCACCACCCCGGCCGAATCCTGGGAACCGAATCGGAAAAAAATCCTGCTCATCGGCGGCGGCTCCTCCCACGACTTCCAACGCTGGTTCAACGAAACCGACAGCGCCACCCTGCGCGCCGCCGGATTCTCGACCCGCTACGTCGACACCGTGGACGCCGCCATTCCGCTGCTCCAGGAGGCGGACGCCATCGTCTACAGCACCAATCAAGGGCCGTTCGGCGGCCTCGGGTTCCAGGCCGCCCTGCGCCGGGCCACCGACGCCGGTGCCGGCATGGTCATTCTCCACGCCGGTCTGTGGTACAACTTCGGCGAGGAACAGACGTACAACCGCGTCTTCGTCGGTGGCGGTTCGCGCGGACACGATGCCATCCAGGAATTCACCGTGGCCATCACCGACCGCAATCACGCGGTCACCGCCGGCCTCGGCGACGGCTTCAGCGCGCCCGACGAATTGTACTATTCCACCTTTGATCCGGCCGGGTCGCCCACCACGGTGCTCGCCACCGCCACCAGCCCGCAAAGCGGCAAAACCTTCCCAAGCATCTGGACGGTCAAACACGACAAGGCCCGCATCGTCTGCATCGCCTCCGGCCACGACGAGCGCGTCCACTCGCTGCCCGCATTCCAGAAATTGCTCGCCAACGCCGTCGGCTGGGCCGCCAAATAACGGCCCACCCGTCCCGCGGGCCGCCGGGCCGGTATTTCGTTTCCGAAACCCATGACCGGTCGCCCGTCAGGCAGTGGACCAACCTCCCCGGACCCGCCGCCCACCCCCGATTCAGGCTGGATCCGCGTCTCCGGCGCCCGCCAGCACAACCTGAAAAACCTCAGTCTCGCCCTCCCGAAAAACCGCCTCATCGTCGTCACCGGCGTCAGCGGATCGGGAAAATCCTCCCTCGCCTTCGATACCCTCTATGCCGAAGGCCAGCGGCGCTACGTCGAGAGTCTCTCGGCTTACGCCCGCCAGTTCCTCGAACGTCTGGAAAAACCGGACGTTGACGCCATTGAGGGGCTGTCCCCGGCCATTGCCATCGAGAAAACATGTTATGCACCCGCTAAAAGGCGAGGTGCATCCAGTTACGCGGCAACGCGTCAGGTTTGGGTCTCACCCACAGGTTTTGCCAGCACACTGGCCAGGTTAAAGCCACCACATCTAAACTCGGAAACGGCAATCACAGGAGAAACAAAACAGGCATTGCGGTGGGAGAACAAACAACGCAGACAGTACAAACAGCTTCAGCAACAGGACGCAACATATTGGACAGAATATAAAGGAATGTGGGCAGCTCCTGCAGTAACATCACCCCCAACAACATGGCAAAATTCCATGTGCCCGAGGGG
>JALRGF010000640.1 GCA_023253495.1 Verrucomicrobiales bacterium | reverse complement strand
CCCGTCGGCCGCGAAGGTGCTCGCCTTTTTCATGAGCATCCGGGTATTGGCGCGCAGCCACTCGCGGGAACTGAAGCCGGCGAGCCGGCTGTCCGCGGCAGGCGCCGTCGGCCCGGCTGCCTCCACCGGAGGCCCGGACGCTCCCTCCACTGCGGACGACGCCGGTCCGGTCGCCGGCGCCGGTCCCGGCGCTGGCGCTGCCGGGGGCGCGGCCCCCGCGGCATCGACCGCGCCCCCCTCACCCTCGGGGGGGGCCGCCGGCTCGGGCGGTGAGGTCGGCTGATTCAGGCTGAAGCGTTCCCAGAACCGGTCGATCGACCCGAACGCCTTGTCGGCGAACGAACGGACGTTTTCGACCAGATCGGCCACCTCGCGGTTTTCGAACCACCGGGTCGACTGCCGGACGGCCGGCACCACGACCATGGTGGCCAGCAGGAGGATGCTGACGTGGAAAGCGGTGAAGATGATGAGCATGGCGCGCAGGCGCGGCGCCCCGCGGTCGGTCAGCTTCCGGATCAACGGCTCCAGCAGATAGGCAATGATGCCGGCCACGGCGAGCGGCACCAGCACCGGCTGCAGAAACACCAGCACCCGCATCACCAGCCAGATCAGGAAGACACTGACCGCCCCGATCAGCACGATCGACAGCCCGGTGACCGCACCCCAGAGCACCTTGCGTTGGAACGGGGTTGGCGTGGCGGTGTCGGCGTCAGGATTATCCACAGATTTGCCAATTAGCCCGCCCCGGACGCGGCCGTCAAGGGCGGTCGGCAGACTCCGTATGAGCCGGCCTCAGGGTGAGCACGCACTCGAGGTGGCGGGTCTGCGGAAACAGATCAAACGGCTGCACCGCCGCCACCTCGTACCCCGCCTCGAGAAACCGGCGCAGATCGCGCATCTGGGTCGCCGGATTGCAGGAAACATAGACACACGCCCGCGGCCGGAATGACAGCAGCTGGTCGAGAAACTCCTCGGAGCACCCGGCCCGCGGAGGATCAATCAACACCACCGTCTCCCCCGCCGGAAAGGCAATGCCCGCAAAAACCGCCTCCGCCGAGGCCGCCAGAAAGGTGGCATTCCCCACCCCGTTGGCCGCCGCGTTGGCCCGCGCCTGCGCCACCGCCGTCCCGCTGATTTCCACCCCGGCCACCGCCTCAAACCGGTCCGCCGCCGCAATCGCAAACAGCCCGGACCCGCCGTACGCGTCCACCAGATACCGCGCCCCGCTGCCCGCCGCGGCCGCCACGATATACCCGACAAAGGCCGGCAGGATCGACGGGTTGTTCTGGAAAAAATCACCCGCCAGATGCGTGAACCGCCATGCCCCGCTCCCGCTTCCGGCTCCTGCCGCCGCCGACGTCGCACCATCACCCGCCGACTCCCGCGCCACCGCACTCACCATTTCCGAGCGCGGATCAGTCAGCACCCGTCCGTCCGCATCCTCCCGCAACAGCAGCGTGGCCCCGCTCCGGAAACGCCGCGCCTGCCGCCGCGCCTCGTCCCGCACCCCGGACAACGCGGCATTGAGCGCCTCGGTGGCAATCTCGCAGCGCGGCACGTCGACCAGCTGCGACCGCGTGCCGGCCCGCAGAAATCCGATCTCGCTGACCCCGCCGTCCCGCGGCTTCGAAAAATGCGGCGTGATCTTCGACCGGTAGCCGTATTCCCGCGGCGATCCGATCACCGGGTTCACCGGAAACTCCACCCCGGCCATGTGCTGCAACAGCTCCGCCACCTGCCGGCGTTTCCAGGCCAGCTGCTCGCCATACGCCAGATGCTGGTACTGACAGCCGCCGCAGACACCGAACAACTCACAGCGCGGCTCGACCCGCCACGGCGAGGGCTCCAGCACCGCCACCAGATCCGCCTCGGAAAAATTCCGCTGGTTGCGGAAAATCCGCACCCGCACCCGCTCGCCCGGCAACGCAAACGGCACCATCACCACCCACCCGCTCCGCTCCGGCTCACCGCCGGCCACCGGCCGGCCTTCCGCACTTTCCGCGCACCCCGCACCTCCGACGCCCGCGCTCGCTTCCGCAGTTTCCCCGGCCGGATCACCACCCGGATCCTCCATGGCCGTCACCGCCGCCGCCGCTGCTTCCGGCACCTCGACCCGCGCCAACCCCTGCCCCATGTTCGTCAGCGTCTCGATCCGCACCTCGATCTCCGCATGATACGGAAAGGGAAACGGTCGGAAAGCCCGCGGCGCCTGCCTGGGGGATGAAGGATGCGTCGGCACAGCCTGGAGCCTACACGCGCTGCCCGCCGCCAGCAGGAAAAATCCGCGCCCGCGAACCACCGGCCCTTTCCATCCGCGGTGTCATCACGCGAAAATCAACTTCCCGCCGGCCAGGATAAGCACCACCGCCAACATCCATGAAATGACGGGCACCGGGAGATGGCGGCTGCCCCACCGCGAGCCCAGCGCGCCGCCGGCCACCGCTGCCACGGCCAGCACCCACGCAAATGAGGGAACGGTCTGACCACTGCGGCAATAGCCGAGGAGCCCGGCCATGGAATTCACCAGAATGAACAAGGCCGAAACCGCCGAGGCCGCGCGCGTGCGGGCCCAGCCACGGAACAGCAGAAGCGGCGTGAGAAAAATCCCGCCACCGGTACCGGTCAGACCTGCCAGCAGCCCGATGCCTGCTCCCGCCGCCAACGCCGTGGGCACGGCCGGAGGGGAAACCTCCGGGGGGTCGTGGCGACGGAAAAACAGACGCACCGCGGAGAACAGCAGGACTACGCCAAGAAGCGGCTGGAGCAGGGACACCGACACCGACAGGCCCCCGCCAACAAAGGCCGCCGGCACCGAGAGCAGCGCGAACGGCCAGAAGAGCCGCCATGAGAAATGCCCCGCGCGCCAGAATTGCCACGCCCCGATGGTGGCGACCAGAATGTTCAGGACCAGGGCGACCGGTTTGATGGACGAGGCGGCAAAACCGCACAGCGTCATCACGGCGATGTAGCCCGACGCGCCCGCGTGACCGACGGACGAATAGAGAACGGCGACCACTCCGATGGCCAGCGAAACAAGAGTGAGCGTTGCGTCATCCATGCGGCGTTGATGCAGACGGGCCACCATGGAGCCCGGTCAGCGGCGCTGCCACGCCAGCCACGCGCCCAGTCCTTTCCGCAGCCGCGGGGTGAGCCGGGTGCGGTTGTAGGCGTCGCCAAGCTGGCGGATGGCTTCCGCGCGGGTCGGGTACGGGTGGATCACCGAGGCCAGGCGGCCGAGTCCGACTCCTCCGGCCATGGCCACGGCAACCTCGCTGATCAGGTCGCCGGCATGCGGGCCGACAATGGTGGCGCCGACCAGGCGGTCGGTGCCGGCGCGGGTCAGCAGGCGCACAAACCCCTCGGTGGCTCCCTCGGCCCGCGCCCGGTCGACCTCGGCGAACGGTCGCGTCCAGGCAGTGACGCGCAGGCCGCGCTCCGCCGCCTGCGATGCCGTCAGGCCGAT
>JALRGF010000582.1 GCA_023253495.1 Verrucomicrobiales bacterium | reverse complement strand
CGCAACGAGGGGATTTCGCGGCGCCACAATCCCGAGTTCACCATGCTCGAGGCGTACTGGGCCGGTGCGGATTTCACGGTGATGGCCGAGCTGGTCGAGGACATGATCTGCACCCTCGCGGAAAAATTCTGCGGCGGGCTGCAGATCACCCATACCAATGCCGCCGGGGAGCCCACCCGGACGATCAACCTCCAGCGGCCGTGGCGCCGCGCCGCCTACAAGGACCTGATCCGCGGGATCGACCCGCAATGGTTCGATTACCCGCCGGAGCGCCGCCGCGAGCGCGCCCGCGAGCTCGGGGTCGACATCTCCCAGGTCATGGAGGACTATGAGGTCACGCAGCAGGTTTTCGAAAAACTCATCGAGGAAAAAACTTTTGATCCGCTTTTCGTGACCCATGTGCCCAAGGAACTGGTGCCGCTGGCCCGCCAGAATGCCGATGACCCGTCGGTGGTCGATGTCTACGAACTGGTCATCAACGGCCAGGAAATCTCCCCGGGGTATTCGGAGCTGAACGACCCCGTGGTCCAACGGCAGCGGCTGCTCGACCAGGCCGGCGAAGAGGTGCAGAGTCTGGATGAGGAATTCCTGCTCGCCCTCGAACACGGCATGCCCAGCGCCGGCGGCCTCGGCCTCGGCATCGACCGCCTCGTGATGATGCTGACCGGCGCGGAATCAATCCGCGACGTGATCCTCTTCCCGCACCTGCGCGCCAAGGAGTGACCTCCCGCGCGCACCGGTCGGAAAAACCTGGGGCCAACCATCAAAGCCGCCCACTCTCCCGGCACTCGGGCCCTCCCCGCCAATAAATGTCCGGCACGTCACCGTTCCTCATCCCGCAGGGATGACAGCTCACAGCCGGAGGTCGGAGCACCGCGCAGACTTCCGGTTTCCGTCCCCCCGGGCCCCGCATCCCGGAGGGATGCCAGAGGAGCCGGCTGCGGATCCGGATCCGGAGTTTGGCGCGCCGCCATTCACTCCGCCGCGCCCCATCAAGGCGTCAGCGTCAGCAGGCGCAACTGGGGAAAGTAAGCGCGGACATAACCGCGATCAATGGCCGCAAGGCGATCCGCCTGGGTGCTGGCGTGCGCTGCGATCAGGAAATCGGGGATGAGGTTCTTTCGCGGTCCTCCTTCG
The DNA here is from genome assembly GCA_023253495.1 of Verrucomicrobiales bacterium. Lineage (GTDB taxonomy): Bacteria > Verrucomicrobiota > Verrucomicrobiia > Verrucomicrobiales > V1-33 > CAJBME01. The sequence continues at coordinate 988 of JALRGF010000582.1, read as the reverse complement.
CGTCGATAACGCAGAAATACCTGGCCGGCGAGGTAGGCGCATTCGGGGGAAAAAGCGTCATAGAGGATGCCCAGGGATTCGAATTTGGCCCGTGCTTCAGCGGCGCTGGCAAATCCCAACGAACATTCGGCGAAAGCCACCGGGCAAATCAACAGTGCCCCGTCCTCAATGGCCCGGCTCAGCATGGCACGCCATTGATCCCAACCATCCTGACGCCGGAGAATGCACAACAGGACCGAGGAATCGACGGCCGTTCTCATGCCTTGGGTTGAGGCGGCCATTCCACCGGACCGCGCAAGTCGTCCATCACGCTTGCCATGGGCATGCCCGGCCACGGATCCTGCCAGCCTTGCCCAAACTCCTCCCAGGCGTCCGGGGTGATGACGCGGACCGCTTTCAGATACGGCGCGCTTTCATCAAATTCCAGAACATCACCCGCCTTGAGCCGAAGACGCGTGCGCAGTTGGATAGGAATAGTAATCTGGCCCTTCGATGTAAGGGTGGATTTCACGACAAAAAAGTAAGGAATATGTGTAAGGAAAGCAAGGTGAATTCGTCGCTTTTCCATACCCGTTGTCCATTGGGGGCGACGTGAGCCGAGACGACGGGTTTGACAGCCCCGGGCGATGGGGGCGAGCCTGATCGGGGAGCTCAGGACGAGGAGTTTTCCAGAGGGCTTCCGCGCTCGCCTGTCTTCTTGGCGCCTCATGATGGGGAGAGGGCCTTGGACGCCCGCCACGGCCGGCAACGCGGCGTGGAGATGCCGGCACCCGACGGTTACGCCACGAGCAGGCGCCGCCTCGGCCGCCCGCCACGGGCGGCACGCGGGGTGGAGAGCGAGTGCATGCGTCCTTCATCCCGCCGGGATGACAGCTCATAGCCGGAGGTCGGAGCACCGAGCAGACCTCCGGTTTCCGTCCCGGAGCCACGCATCCCGGAGGGATGCCAGAAGTAATCTTTGTCCGGGGAGGTGACCGACGCCGCCTGC
>JALRGF010000465.1 GCA_023253495.1 Verrucomicrobiales bacterium | reverse complement strand
TGGACCGGCAGGCGGATCGTCTTCGACTGATTGGCGAGGGCGCGCTTGATCGACTGCTTGATCCACCACGCGGCGTAGGTCGAGAGTTTGCCGCCTTTGTTCGGGTCAAACCGCTCCACCGCCTTCATCAGGCCGATGTTGCCTTCGGAAATGAGATCGAGCAGCGGCAGCCCGTAGTTGGCATAATCCTGGGCGATTTTGACCACCAGACGCAGGTTGGCGCGGATCATGTGGTCCCGGGCGTTCTTGCCATCCGGGCCGCCTTTTTTGATGCGCGATGCCAGCTTGACCTCCTCCTCCGGAGTCAGGAGGGGGGTCTTGCCGATCTCTCGCAGATAAATTTTGATGCCGCCGTCGAGTTCCATGGAAAAGTGGTAATGCCGAACCGGAGAACAAGGAAGGGAAGGAGCCGAACGCTCGCGCCCCCACCAGCCGGCCTTGTCAGGAAGCGTGTTCCCGCCGGAGATTTGTCTTGGGGTGCCAACGACCGGTCGCGCGCAGGTTTTAGAGCAATCAAACGGAAGAAATTTTCCGGCAAATCAGGCGGTCCGGTGGAAAGCGGGAGAAGAAGTAATGGACGCGCCCCTCTCCGTCAACACAAATAACGGAGCTGTCACCCCGTCACCCCGTCGCCGGCCACTCCGTCAGGCTGATACCGGCGGGCACGGGTTGACAAGCGCGCCGCCCTCCGCCTTCAGTCGAACCATGAAATTTCCGTTTCCCCGGACGGGGGCATTGCTGGCGTCAGGTGTCGTGCTGGGGCTGGCCGGGTGCGAGCGCCCGAAGACGTCCTCCGCGGCGGCACCGGCGGACGCCGCCGGGGTGCCGGCAGACGCCGCTTTCCGGGAAAGCAGCCGCTGGGCGCATGCCGGCTCCGACCTTCAACCCGATCCGCAGGCGACGTTCGGCGCGCTGGCCAACGGGCTGCGGTTTGTGCTGATGCCCAACGCCGAGCCTCCGGGCCGCGCCAGCCTGCGCCTGTACATTGATGCCGGCTCGTTGCACGAAGCCGAAGACCAGCGGGGTCTGGCGCATTTTCTGGAACACATGGCCTTCAACGGGACGAAGCACTTCCCGGCCGGCCAGATGGTCGAGTACTTCCAGCGGCTGGGCATGGCGTTCGGGGCCGACACCAATGCGCACACCTCGTTCCGGGAGACCGTCTACAAGCTGGAGCTGCCGCCCGGTCCGGACGGCCGGGCTCCCGAGCCGGGCACCCTGCTTGACGGGCTGAGGATGCTGCGGGATGTGGGTGACGGGATGCTGATTGCGCCGGCGGAAGTGGACAAAGAACGGGGGATCATCCTGAGCGAGAAATTGGCCCGCGACACCACGTCGTCGCGCATCATGGAGGAAGGCCTGAAATTCCAGTTGCCTGACCACCGGATTGCCAACCGCCTGCCCATCGGGCTGGAGGCGGTGATTTCGACGGCTCCGGCGGAGCGGCTGGTGGATTTTTACCGTCGGTATTACACACCCGACCGCATGGTGCTGGTGGTGGTGGGAGCGGTGGACGTGCCGTCGGTGCGTTCGCAGATCGCGGAGGTTTTCGGCTCGATGGCGGCCGGGGAGCCGGCGCCCGACCCGTCCTTCGGCTCCCTCGCCCCCGGCCGCGGGATTACCACCAAGGCCCATGTGGAAAAGGAATCCGGGCACGCCACGATCAGCTTTGTTGTCGCCCGCGATACGACCCCGAAACTGGATACCGCAGCCGCACGCCGCGCCGATCTGGTGCGTGATCTGGCCACCCGCATGGTGACGCGGCGACTGGAAGTGCTGAGCAAGCAGGAGGAGGCGCCGATTCTCGACGGGCAGGTCAACATCGGGCCGTTTCTGCGATTGATCGACTACGCCGAGCTTGAGCTCACCGCACCGCCGCCGCGCTGGACCGACGCCGTGGCGCTCGGAGCACGGGAACTGAAACGGGCGATGACCCACGGTTTCACCCGTTCGGAACTGTCCGCGGCCCGGGCCGAATTGCTGGCCGAACTGGAAAACCAGGCGAAATCGGCGCCGACCCGCAAGACCCGCGACCTCGCGGACGAGCTGGTGCGCACGCTCGGCGAGGCCAAAGTGATGACGCATCCGGCGGCCGAACTGCCGCGGGTGCGCGAGGCCCTGGCCTCGGTCACGACGGAGGAATGCCATGCCGCTTTCCGCGACGGGTTCGGCAGCCGGGACCTGTCGGTTTTTGCCGCCGGCAACCTGCCGCCCCCACCCGGCGGCGAAACTCTGGAAGCCGCCCTCCAGCGCGGCATGAGCGAGGAAACCGCCGCGCCCGCGGAGGAGGCCGAACTCGTCTTTGCCTACACCGATTTCGGACCCGCCGGGACCGTGACCACGCGCACCGAGGCGGCCGACCTCGGCGTCACCCAGCTGGTTTTCGCCAACGGAGCGCGGGTCAATCTGCGGCCGACCGATTTCAAGAAGGACGAGGTCCTCGTCCAGGTCAGCTTCGGCACCGGCAAGCTCTCGCTGCCGGACAGCCAGCCCGGCCTCGAACTCTACACCCAAAGTGTCTTCCAGCTCGGCGGGCTCGCGCGCCACAGCGTCGACGACCTCAAACGCCTGCTCGCCGGGCGGACCACCAGTGTGAATTTCGACGTGGTCGAAGACGCCTTTGTCCTCGCCGGGGAAACGACCCGCGACAATCTGAACCTGCAGCTGCAGCTGCTCTGCGCCTACCTCAAGGACCCCGGGTGGCGGCCCGAAGCCGACCGCCTCTTCCGCCAGGGGGCCGATGCCCTCTTCGCCCAGGTCGACCACGCGCTGGAAGCCCAGCCCCAGACGAAAGTCGAACCGTGGCTGCGCGGCGGCGACCACCGCTTCGCCTTCCCCACCAAAGAGCAAGCCCTCGCCCGCACCCTCGACGAAGCCCGCGCCTGGCTGGCCCCCGCCCTGAGCGCCGGCAGCCTGGAAATCGGCGTGGTTGGCGACTTCGACCCCGCCGAGGCCGAAAAGGCGCTGGCCGCCACGTTCGGCGCCCTGCCCGGCCCGCGCGAGGACGCGCGCCCCGCGGTCAGCCCGCTCACTTTTCCCCCCGCGGGCCGCCGGGATGTCACTTTCGCGTCAAAAATCGCCAAGGGCCTGGTGGCCGCGCACTTTCCGACCACCGACCGCTCCGACATCAGGCAGGCGCGCCGCCTGCAGGTGCTGGCTTCGATTTTCAGCGACAAGCTGCGCGCCCGCATCCGCGAGGAACTCGGCGAGTCCTACTCACCGCGGGCCAGCGCCGCCTTCAGCGACGTCTTTCCGGGTTACGGCTACATCTTCGCCAACATCCTGATTGCCCCGAGCCAGGCCGACAAGGTCGGCCAGGCCGTGCGCGACATCGCGGCCCGCCTGCAGCAGGAAGGCGTCACCCCGGATGACGTCGAACGAGCCAAAAAACCCCTGCTCGCCGCCGTCGAGGACCAGCGGCGCTCGAATACCTACTGGCTGACCACCGTAGCCGCCACTTCCCAGCGCGACCCGCGCCGCCTCGACTGGGCGCGCTCCCTGGTCAGCGATTTCCAGGCGGTCACCCGGGAGGAGCTGGACACCCTCGCCCGCCAGTATCTCGACCCGGCCGCTCTTCGGGAAATCCGCGTGCTGCCGGTGCCTTGAAACCGCGGCCAGCAGTCCCGGGACCGGCTCAGCCGACTTCCGCCGGCGCTTCCTCCCCAGCTGGCGCCTCCGGCCCCGGCACCGGCACCGCCCGGCAGACGTCCCGCCAGCCGGGAAAATTCCAGTCGTTGGGAAACCCGCGGCACTGGGCGGGTTTCACCGCCTGCAGTCGGCAGTCGTTTCCCTCGAGCCACACGCAGGTCCCATCGGGATGCTCGTGCAGCGAGAGCCCCGTCCGGTGCTGATTGAGACGGGTGTGGGTCTGAATAAACCCCTCGACACTCAGGCCCAGAAAGGCCGCCAGCGCCGGAAGCTCGTCATCCGTGAGGCGCACATCCCCGGGCCACCGGCAGCACGCCGTGCACCGCTGGCATTGATACAAAAGTTTTCTGTTCATAAATCCAGTGAAAACGCGCGAAAAGGAGCTGTTTCGTGGCGTAATCTCCGGCGGAAATGGTTATTTTGGAATAAAAACTTGCACGGCGGACCGCTCTCGGGCATTCTGCGCTCGAAATTAGCTCAATTTCCGGTCATCCCTCCCCGTTTCCTTACCACCAACCCAACTAATCGGATGAAAAAGTCCCTTCTGCTCACCCTGCTCGCCGCTGCCACCGCCTCGGTGGCTCTCGCTGCTGACCAAGCCAAGGAGTGCTCCCCGGTGAGCGCCAGCGTTACCGCGGAGGTGACGGCGAATCCGTCCAACGTCCTCAGCATCGTCAACGACCAGATCGCCGCCAACCCGACCTGCGCCTGCGAAATCGTCAAGGCCGCCATCGCCGCCGCCAAGGCCGACAAGGATCTCGTCGGCCAGATCGTCTTCACCGCGGTCACGGCCGCCCCGACCGAAGCCACCACCGTCGCCGAGTGCGCCGTGGCTGTGGCTCCGGAAGCCTCCGAAAATGTCAAATCCGCCCTGCGCAGCGCTTATTCCGACAAAAATCCCGTGGGCAAAAACTCTGCCAAGGGCTCGGTGGACAAGAACGTGGTCGCCAAGGATGACGAAGCGGACTTCGGTCTGAGCCCCGTCGCCATTGGTGGTGTCTATCTGGTGTATCCCGGCAGTGGCAGCTCCGGCCCGCAACTCGTCAAACGCAATGGGGAACTCGGCTTCATCGGACCTGATGGCCAATTTGTTGCACTTGAGCAAAAGACGATCGTCATCACCAAGACCAAGACGGAAGTCATCGTCGTGGAGCGCCCGACCCCGACCAGCGGTCCCCGCAGCTAGGCTGTTCGCTCTCCAATCTTTTTGGCAAAGGCCTTTCCGCGCGGCGGGAAGGCCTTTTTGCTTGCCTCGATCCTGACCTGCCGCCTAGGTCAGCAGTCATGCCAGCCAAGCGCAAAGAGGCGGTCGTGAAGGCGGCCAACCTGCACTTCCTGCACGGTAATGACGAGGCTCAGGTGAAGGAGGCGGCGCTGGCGCTGGCCCGCTCGCTCAGTCCGCCGGCGAGTGGTGATTTCGGGCTTGAGGTCATTGATGGAACCGCGGAGAATGCTGAGCAGGCGGGGCGCCTCTGTGCGCAGGTGCTCGAAGGGTTGCAGACACTGCCGATGTTCGGAGGCGGCAAGGTAGTGTGGTTGCGGAATGCCAATTTTCTCTCGGACACGGTGACCGGCCGGGCCCAGAGCACCCTGGAAGCTCTGGAGGAATTGTGGGAGTTTCTCCAGGCGGGGTTGCCGCCCGATGTGCATTTTATTCTCTCGGCCCACGCGCCGGACCGGCGGCGCAGTTTCTTCCAGAAGCTGGACAGCCTGGCCCGGAGCGCGGCTTTCGATGTGCCGGACTCTTCGCAACGGGGATGGGAGGCGCTGGTGGAGGCGACGGTCACCGAGCGGGCGCACGCCTTGAGGTTGGCTTTCGAGCCGGAAGCCCTCGAGTTGTTCATGGCGCTGGCCGGAGAGCGGACGCAGCAGATCGCAAGTGAGCTGGAGAAACTCGATCTGTTTCTGGGCCCCGGGCGGCGCCGTGTCACCGTGACGGACGTCCGGAATCTGGTTCCGTTGAGCCGGGCCGGTGTTATTTTCGAACTGGGCAATGCCCTCGGCCGGCGGGATGCCCGGCGGGCCCTCGGACTGCTCGACTCGCTGCTGGCTCAGGGGGAGAATGCCCTCGGGCTGCTTCTCGCAGCCATCATTCCGAAGATGCGCCACCTGGTGCTGGCGCGCGATCTGGTCGAACGGCTCCGGGCACCGCTCCAGAGCTATCAACAGTTTCAGGGACTGCTCGAGCGACTGCCCGCGGAGGAAACCGCCCATCTGCCGCGCAAAAAAGACGGAGGATTGAGCGTCTATCCGCTCTTCCTCGCCGCCCAGGAAAGCCGGCAATTCACCGAGGAGGAACTGCGGCGCGGCCTGCGCGCCTGTCTGCGTGCCAACCACCGGCTGGTCGGAACCGGACTGGACCCGAAAGTCGTCCTCAGCCAGCTGCTGGTGGAGATTCTGGCCGGAGGGGCGGCGGCGGGAGCGGGTCGCCGTTGAGGCGTCGGAATGCCGCCCGGCCCGGGGCACCCGACCGATCAGGGGAGGCCGCCTTCAACGTCCGGGAGGCCGGTACGGCTGAACCGGCGCCCGGCCGGGAGTCGTCGGAGCCGGCGCCGGATCCCGGTAAAAAATCACGCCGCGGGCCCGCAGGTTGGCGATCAGCGCCTTGAAGTCATCACGCAGCTTCGGGTCGTTGAGCAGCGCCGCCAGCAAACCGTCGCCATCGGTGGCCTCGCCGAAGGTGTGGCCCGCCTTTTCGGCGGCCCTGGTGAAAGCGGTCCCGCTCTTCTGGAACGATTCAGCGGCCTGCTTGAAGCTGGTCATGGCGGCATCCCCCTTGGCCACAAGAGGATCAAGTTTGGCAACCTGCCCGGAGAGCGACTCGCTGGTCGCCCGCAGGCTGGCGAGGGTTTCCCTGACCGACGCCGTATTCTCCTCTGACAGCACCTGTTGATCGACCTTTTGCAGCGCGCTGTTCAGACTGGCGAGCGAGTTTTTCACGTTCTCGGAATTCTCCGGAGTCAGGATCTCGGCATTCAGCCGGGCGATGGCCGCATTGAAGTCCTTGACGCCCGTGCGCAGCTCCATGACCAGCGTCTCGATGTCGCCGGAAATCTTGCCCGCCGATTCCTGCAGGGCATCAAGGCCGGTGGTCATGGTGCCCGTCAGCGTTTCGCCCGGCTCGAAGTACCCGGCCCGCGTCTCTTCGGGACGGGTGATGGCAATATAGGAATCCCCGAGCAGGCCCTCCTTGGCAATCGTCAGGCGCGAGCCCCGGGGGATCCGGTTTTCCTCGTCGCGGTACACGGTAATGCGCACCGCGACCTTGCCGTCGGCATTCAGACGCGGCGCCCGGTCCACCCGGCCGATGGTCGTTCCCCCCAGCCGCACCGGAGCGCCCAGCGACAGCCCGGACGCATCACCGAAAACCACCATGAACTGGTCGCTCTGACGGAAACGCTCCCGGATGCTGCTGAAACGCAGGATCAGTCCGCCCAGCAGGACCATGCCAAAGAGCAGGAACAATCCGACCAGAACCTCGGTGCGTTTCGTTTCGTGTTTCATGGGAATCAACGGCAGGCGTTCAGGCGGTCTCCCCTTCGTCCGGGCGCCCGTCGAGAAACTGGCGCAGAACCGGATCGCCGGTGGTGAAAAACTCGGCCGGCGTGCCCAGAAAATGGACGCGCCCGGCGCGCAGGAAGGCGACGCGGTCAGCAATGCGCTCGACCGTCTTCAGATCATGCGTGATGACCAGGCTGGTGACCTGAAAGCGCTGCTGAAACCCCCGGATCAGACGGTCGATATTGGCCGTGCCGATCGGGTCCAGTCCGGCCGTGGGTTCATCATAAAGCAGGCAGCGCGGCTGCGTGATGATGGCGCGGGCCAGGGCCACGCGCTTGCGCTGCCCGCCGCTGAGGTGCACCGGCATTTTGTGCCGATGCTCAGCCATGCCGACCGCCTCCAGCGCGGCCAGCACCCGCTGCCGGATGACGACCGGGTCCCGCAGACCGAGTTCGACGAGCGGGAACGCGACGTTCTCCTCGACGTCAAAGCTGTCGAAGAGCGCACCATTCTGAAAGAGGAGTCCGAATTTGCGCCGGACCGGGCCGAGCCGGCGTTCGTCGATGCCGACGATTTCCTCGCCGTCGATGCGCACCGACCCGCTGTCCGGGTTCATCAGGCCGGCGAGGTGTTTGAGCAGCACACTTTTGCCCTCGCCGCTGCGGCCGAGGATGGCGAGGGTTTCGCCGACGAGCAGGCGGATCGAGGCGCCGTCGAGCACGGCATGGCCGCCGAGGCGCTTGACCAGCCCGGTGGCCTCGATGAAGGCGCGAGGCGGGGCGGGAAGCGGGGCCTCCGGTTCGCGGACGGGATCAGGCCGCGCTGCCATAAGGAAAAATCAGGTTGAGCAGCAGGCTGAGGAAAAAATTGACGATGAGGACCCAGAGGGCGGAGGTGACCATGGCTTCGGTGGTGCTCCGGCCGACGCCGACGGCGCCGTTTTCGGCGTGCAGGCCGCGGTGGCATGAGATGATGACGATCAGGATGCCGAAGACGAACCCCTTGATCATGCCGATGGAGACATCCTCCATGTTGGTGGAAGCCAGCGTGTGGTTGCGATAGTAGGCCACCGGTACCCCGAAGCCTTCGACCACCACGACATAGCTGAGCAGAATCCCGAAAGCGATGGCCTCCGCGATCAGCAGGGGCATCGAAACCATCATGGCCAGCAGCCTCGGCGTCACAAGGTAGTCGACCGGATGGATGCCCAGCGCGCGCAGGGCGTCGATCTGTTCCGTCACCTTCATGGTTCCGATTTCGGCGGCCATCGCCGAGCCGACACGGCCGGCGACCATCAGGGCGGTGACCACCGGACCGAGTTCGCGGCACATGGCGACGGACACCATCGCTCCGGTGGCCGACTCCAGCGCATAGCCTTTGAATTTGGCGTAGACCTGAAACCCGAAAACCGCGCCGACGAAGGCCCCGGTGACGATGACCACAAGCTGGGAGCCGAATCCGGTCGCGACCAGCTGCTCCCCGAGCAGCCGCGGCCGCCACCGACCGCGGAGCATCGAGACCCCGATCTGCTGCGTCAGCTCCCCCAACTGCCCGAGGTAGGCCAGACGATCGAGCCCCCACCGGCCCAGTTTGCGAGTGATCCCCACCATGTGAACAGGGTTACGATAGCAGGGATGGTGGCTGGCGCGACCGACCGGGTGAAAATTTTTCCCCCGATCATGAATACGGCGGCCGCCGGTTCGTCCGACGCTCAGCGCGCGGCGTGTGCCGCCTCCGCCCCCACCGCCACCACCCACCAACCCACTGCCATGAAAAAACTCATCGTGCTCGTCCTCGCCGCCGCGGCCGCTCTGGCCGCCGCTCCTTCCGCTGAAGCCCGCGACCGCGGGTACAGCCGCGGTTATTCCGGCCACCGCCATGGCGGCTACCATGGCTCCGGCCACGGCGGCTACCACGGCGGCTACCACGGCTCGCGCTACCATGCTCCGCGCTACGCCTGCCCGCCGCCTGTCTATTATGCGCCGCGGTATTACTGCCCGCCGCGTCCGGTGTGTCCGCCCGCTTACGGGTACGGCTATGTCCGCCCGGGGGTCCAGTTTTCCTTCGGATACGTCGGCCGCCCGGGCTACCGGTGGTAGTCCACCCGGTGGCAGGATTGCTGTCTGACCCGCCTGACGATCAGCCCCTTTCCGTCCCGCGTCGCGGGCTCCGGAAAGGGGCTGAACTTTGGCGGGGGACCAAGGCCCTTGAAGTGTCCTCGGCCATGGGGTTGGTTGGCAGTACCGGCTCTTCCCTCCACGCCGGCAGTCCCCAACCCCACCAACCCCCATGATCCCCTCTGTCCGATCATGCCTGCACCTGCTGTGCAGCACCACCCTGGCCGCCCTGAGCGCCATCGCCCTGCCCGCCCAGGTCGTCCCCAACCCCAGCTTCGAGGCGGACACCTTCACGCAGTTCCCCGGCTACGTCTCCGGCAACTCCGAAATCACCGGATGGACGGTGTCGGCGCCCGGAAATGCCGGCCTGAATCCGTCCGGCGGCCGCCCGTTCGCCAACAACGGCACCATCCCCGATGGATCCAACGTCGCCTTCATTCAAAGCGCCGGCGCGGAATCAACCCTCGAAACCACCATCACCGGACTGACCCCCGGTCAGAAATACCAGCTCGGCTTCCGCGTCAACGCCCGCAGCGGCGGCGTCGCCCTGCTCAACGTCAGCGTGGACGGCACCAGCCTGCTGACCACACCGGTGGAAGCGGTCGGCGGGACAGCCCCCTACCGGTACGTCGGCGTGTATTTCGAGGCCACCGCCGCCGAAGCGGCACTGCGCCTCGCCAACAGCACCGGCGGAGACACCACGGTGCTCGTCGATGACGTGACCGTCACCCCGAGCGCCGGGGAATGGCAGGCTACGGCGTGGATCGACGATGCCAGCACCGGACTTGACCCGGCCTACGTCTACACCCATGCCTACAATTTCGGCAGTGCCGCCGGGGCCTCCATCAACGAAGTCGCCTTTACCGGCATTGCCGGCGGCAATCCCTCGGTGCCGGGTCGGCTGACCACCAGCGGTCTGAATGGCGTGTTCACCAACGACACCAACTTTCTCGAGGAAGGCAGCCGCGCCATCGCCAATGATTTCGTCTACAACGGATTCCCAACCACCATCACGCTGCGCGGGCTGGTGCCCGACCGGGCGTACGTCGTCTCCCTCTTCTCCGTCGGCTGGGAGGCCGCCGGCCGCGTCATCACCTTCCGCAACGGCACGCGCCAGTTCACCGTGGATCAGGACACTTATGGCAATGACAGCGGCATCCGCATCGACCACCAGTACACCGCGAACGCCAGCGGCGAGGTCACACTGAACACCCACCCGCTCGGCGCCGGGTCCTTCCACATCTATGCCCTGACCAACCGGGAAGCGACCGTCTCCCCGAGCCTCGCGTTTTCGGCCCCGCCAGCCTCTGCCACCGGAGTGATCGGAGAATCGGTGGAGCTGCGCGCCACCGTCTCCGGAGCCCGGCCGGTCACCTACCAGTGGCTGCGCAATGGTACCCCGATTGCGGGGGCGACGTCGGCCACCCTGTCGTGGAACCTGGTCAACGGCGGTTCCAGCGGGTTTTTCACGCTGCGGGCCACCAATGCCGGCGGAACCCTGACCTCCAACCCCGCTTTCGTGACGGTCTACGAAACGGTGCCGGCCGGCCGCGTCTTCAACACCGGTGTCGATGCCAGCGGGGTGCCGGTGCCTGACGGCGAAGTCGATCCGCACTACCAGATCATCGTCAATGCCGACAATCCCGGATCCCCCGAAGCCTTTGTGCAGAACAGCCAGGCGTTTCCGATCGTGGCCGGACCGTGGATCGCGGTCTCGGACACGTCGGCCTGGATCGGCCCCCGCTTCGACACCGCCGGGGCCGCCGGCCTCAGTGGCGACGCGGGAGAAGGCGGCGGCACCTACGTCTACCGCACCAGCATTGATCTGACCGGTCTGCCTCCCGGCTTCATCCTCCGCGGCAACTATGCGACCGACAACAACGGCCCGGCCATCCGCATCAATGGAAAAGCCCTGCCCGGGGTGCCGGTGAGCGGCGGTTTCGGCGGGTACACGTCATTTGTTTTCAACAGTGATGTGCTGCCCCCGGGCACCATCGTCGCCGGCCCCAACACCCTGGACTTCGTGGTGGTCAATGTGGACCCGACCACCGGGTATACCGGGTTGCGGGTCGACGGCCTGCAGATGCTGGCGGTGCCGGCGGGGCTGGCACCGGTGGTGGTCACACCGCCGGCCTCGGCGGAAGTGGTCACGGGCAGCAGCCATACCCTGAAAGTGGAGGCCTACGGCACGGCCGCGCTGACCTACCAGTGGGCACGCAACAACACCCCGATCCCCGGAGCCACCGGCGCCTCGTACACCATCGGCAGCTTCAACACCAGCCTGGCCGGCTCGTACACGGTGACGGTCACCAATCCGGCCGGCACCGCGACCAGTGCGCCGGCGGTGCTCTCCGCGATCAATGTGCCTCCGAGCATTGTCACCCCGCCCCTGAGCCGGGTGACCGGAGTGGGTGAGCCGGTAACCCTTGCGGTGACGGTCGACGGCAGCGCGCCCTTTACCTACCAATGGCGGCGCAACGGCGCAGACCTGCCCGGCCAGACGTCCGCCACCCTGACGCTGAACCCGGTCACCGAAGCGTCGACCGGAAACTATGCGGTGACGGTGGCCAATGCGTACGGATCCGTCACCAGTGCCGATGCCGTTCTGAAGGTGCTGCCGGTGGTACCCGGAGTGTTTGCCACCGGGGTCGACGCCGCCGGGGCCGCGCTGCTCGATGGCGAAGCCGACCCGCATTACCTGCTGGTGGTCAATCCGGACGGGGCCAACGAGGTGGCCCCGGTGGTGCATGACGGGTCCGTTTTCCCGATCGTGTCCGGCCCCTGGGTCCCGAATACCGCGACCGCCAAATGGATCGCCCCGCAGTTCAACACCTCCGGTTCCGCCGGTGAAGCCAGCGATGCCGGCGCCGGGCCGGGCACCTACGTCTACCGCACCACTTTCAACCTGACGGGATTTGATCCGGCCACGGCGGTGCTGACGGGCGGATGGGCGACCGACAACCGCGGCGCCTCGATCCGCCTGAACGGAGTGGATACCGGCCTGACCAATGCGGCCCAGTTTGTCCAGGTGACCGACTTCAGCCTCGCGGCTCCGGCCGTCTCCTTCCTGCCGGGAATCAACACCCTGGAGTTTCTCGTGGTCAACGAGGGCCAGGGGGTCGGGTACACCGGTCTGCAGGTACGCGGGCTGCGGGTGCTGGCGCAGACCGCGGTCGACATGCCGTCGGTCACCCTCACCCTGAATGCCTCCAACCAGCCGGTGATTGCCTTCACGGGCACCCCGAACCGCACCTACACCATCCAGCGCTCGGCGTCACTGGCGACCGGATCCTGGGCGTCGATCGGAACCGCCCTCGCGGCCCGCAACGGTGCGGTCACTTTCACCGACAACGCGCCGGTGATCGGAGCCGCCTACTACCGCGTGCTGCTGCCCGGCCAATAGGGCCGGCGCGGGCGCCCGGCCGGGGTCAGTCGACCCACGGCCGGGCCTGTTTGATGACGATCCGGTCGTCCGGGGTCAGTTTGAATTCGACCTCCATGGCGAAATCGGGGTCGCTGGAGCGGCCGTAGAGCGGGCGGAACCGCTGCTCGATGAGCCGCAGCTGGTCCGCGAGCAGGAATGCCTGGGCGCGGGTCAGCAGGGTGGTGCCGCGGGGGACGAGGCTGGAAAACCGGATGTACTGGATCTCGTAGCGGTCGGCGCCGAGCAGCGCAGCCACCAGCATTTCCTCCGGTACGGAATCGGCGGTCGGATTGGTGACCAGCGCCTCGCCGAGCTGCGTGTTCACGTAGACGCCGCGCCAGTTGGGATCGAAGATGTTGCGGCTGACGGCGACGCCATTGGCTTTTTCGTCATCGAAGTTCGGGTGGATGAGAACGCCCATGGCCACGGCGCGATGGTCGACGCGGTTGAATTCGCGTTCCTCAAACGCCCGGTAGTTCCAGAGGCTGGCCCAGACCTGTTTGACCGTGTTCACCAGATGGCCTTCCTCGGCCGGGCGGTGAGTGTAGCTGTCGTACAATCCGGCACCGTTGAAACCGATCAGGTCCTCGCCATTGCTGCTGGAACGGCAACGGAGGCTGGTGCCGGCAGGGTGCGCCGCCGTGACCGCATCCAGAGCGCCGAACATCCAGGCCGGCACCTCACCATTGCGGATCAACCGACGGAACTCGCGCAACAGCCGCTCGCGGCGCACCGGGTCGCTCCGGAACCCGGCATCCGTCAGCATCAGGTCCGCCGAAACATCGAGACGGTTGTGCCTGATGAATTCGTCGTAGAAATAAAAGGGCACCGCATGCCCGGTCGGCACGCTCCCCGCCGGCATCCAGCGGGCCATTTCCGCGAGGTTGGCCGCTTTGGCCCCGAAGGCCCGGGCATCCGCGAAGGCGAGCGCGGTGGTCGGCCGGATCTGGCGGCGGGTCAGGTCGCGCACCGGCGTCTGCACCGAAGGCGGACGCAGGCGGTCCAGATGCTCCTCGACTTCCACCGCAGTGGCCTCGCGCAGCAGCAGACCGTCGGACCGGGTTTCCAGGCGCACGTTTTTGCCGAACAGAGGCTGGAGCGCAGGGTCGGTTTCGGCGTCGCGCAGGTAACAATTCGGGGTGTTGTTCTGTTTCGCCTTGAGATTCACATGCGAAAGCGGCGTCTGCGGCGTGGCGCTGATGACGCCGGCCACGCGGGTCAGGTCGTTGGGCAGAGTGCGGAAAACCGGAATGTCGCGGGCCGAGAGCACATCCGCTCCCTCGACCAGCCGCAGCCGGCCGAAGGCGACTCCGGGATTGAGCAGCGTGTAGCGGACGTCGGAAAACAACTGCTCGGTCGCCACCACCGGCACCGGCGAGGTGGCAAAGGCATCGCCCTCGACGTCCTGCAGCGCCCGCTGGGTCTCGCTGGCCGCATGATAGGCGAGAGCGCCCCCGACAAAGGGCGCCGAGGCCGCCACCAGCTCGACTGCCTCCCGCACGAATTTTTCCGCCACCGGATCGGCCGGCCAGAATTCCACCGTGTACAGCCCGGGCGGGCGTCCGGGCGCGGAGAAATGCGGGTGGTGGACGAAGCTGCCGGCGAGGAACTGTCGCCGCGTATTCGTGAAATAAGTGATCTCGTTGAAAACAACCAGCCCGTCCCAGTACGGCAGGTCCCGCGCAAACCCGAGTACCGACCGCGCAAAATCATAGTGATACCGCCGGGTCTTCGTATTCAGGAAATACAGCGACGGGTGCGGACTATCGACCCCCTGGACAAGGAATTTCACCTCGCGCACCCCGACCGCTCCCGGGAAATCATCGCGGTGAGCGAGCAGTTCGAAAGTCGCCCGGTCCGGAATAAAAATGGCACCGTCCTCGAGGTCGATCGGCCCGGCCGGATTGAGCGGAGAAAATACCGGCTGCCGCCGCCACTCGGTCACGTCGTCCCGGCCGTCCTTATCGGTGTCGAGAGGAACCCCCAGAGGCACCGCCTCCACGCGATAATACCCCTGACGGGTCATGGGCAACGGGTCACGCAGCTCCCAGCCGCCCGCCCCCCCGAGCGTCAGCCCGACACACCGGGCCGGTCCGCCCGGCGTGCCCGAACGCAGCAGGCGGTAGTAAAAACCGGAGTCCCCGGCCCCCTGCACCCCGAACCGCCCGCCGGCATCCGGCGCCAGCACCGAAGAGGCTGCCGCCGCGCCACCGGGCACCGCGCCCACCGCCACGCGGCACGCCACCACGCCCCCCGCCGCTACCATCACGGCAGCCACCCAGGCTCGCGGCACCGGCGTCCATTTCACGCCCTCCAGTGTACCCGCCCCTCTCTCCGCCCGCCATGGGTTTTCGTCCCCCTTGACGTCCCTTTGCCCAATTCTCCTTCATCCTTTCCCCGCCCCCCCGCCCGCCGCTTGACCCCGCCCCCGGCCGGACCGATACACTGGAGCATGACTCCGCTCTACGAGGGCAAGGCCAAACGCCTCTTCACCACCGACCACCCCGATGAACTCCTCATGGAGTTCAAGGACAGCGCCACCGCTTTCAACGGCGCCAAAAAGGCGGAATTCGAGAACAAGGGACGCTTCAACAAAGCCCTGACCGTGCTGATCTATCGCGCCCTCGAAGCGCGCGGCGTGCCGACCCACTTCGTCCGCGACGCCGGCGACATCGCCATCATCGTCAAAAAAGTCAGCATCATCCCGATCGAGCTCGTGGTGCGCAACGTGGTCGCCGGCAGCCTGGCCAAACGCCTTGGCCGCCCGGAGGGCGGAAAACTCCGCCAGCCACTGGTCGAACTCTATTTCAAGGACGACGCTCTCGGCGACCCCATGATCAACGACGAGCATGTGCGCGAACTCGGGCTGGCCAGCCCCGAGGAACTCGGGCGACTGAAACAATTCGGCCTGCGCGTCAACGACCTGCTCGGCGACCTTTTCGCCGGCGCCGGCCTGACGCTGGTCGATTTCAAACTCGAATTCGGACGCCTCGCGACCGACCCCTCGACGGTGGTGCTCGCCGATGAGATTTCGCCGGACACGTGCCGGCTCTGGGATGCGCAGACCGGCGAAAAGATGGACAAGGACCGTTTCCGGCGCGACCTCGGCGGGGTCATGGAGAGTTACGCCGAAGTCCTGCGCCGCCTGGAAAAGGAACTCGCCCCCAAGTCCTGAAACACCCCGCTTTCGCCATCCACCATCCCGCATGAGCACCCTGCTGCACGCCGAAGTGACCGGCCGGTTCGACCACGCCGGGGACGCCAACGCCCTTGTCTATTCGCCGCTCGCCTCGCCCCATACCTACCATGCCACCCGCCGGTATGTGCTGGAGCTGGCGGAGGACACCCCGGAAGCCGCCGCCGCCGCCCGCGCCTTCGTCGAAAAAACCCTCGTCGAAGAGGTCAGCCAGCAGGCCCACTTCGGCGCCGGTCCCGCCCTCCGCGGCCACGCCTTCATCCTCGATTACGGCTTCAAACCCGGTGCCCTCGACCTCGAACGCGAGACGATCCTCAATTACTACCGCAGCCTTCCCGACCCAGGCTTCACCCTGAAAAAACTCACCATCACCCAGCGGCTTTACATCTTCGCCGAGCACGACGCCGCCCCGCCGGAAAAATTCGTCCGCGACATCGTCAACCCGGCCATCCACCGCCATCAGGTGATCGCCGCCTGAGCCGCAGGGACCCCGCGGGACGCAGACGGCCGGCCCCGCCTTCTCGGGCCGGTTTTTTGGCCGGCAGCCGCCTTTTTACGGTCACTTTGCCTTTCCCAAGGTGGCCGCAGAGGTTAGGGGAGAGGCATGTCCATTGCCCCGAATCCACTGGCCACCTCCGACCCCTTCCCCTCTCACCAAGGTTCGCCTCTTCCGCGTCGCACCTTCCTGCAGATGGTCGGTGGATCGACCGCCATGCTGGCCGCCCAGGGCGTGGTCAACCTCTGGCCGACCGCCGCCCGGGCGGAAAGCCCCCTGCCCCGACGCAACGTGATCTTTTTCACCACCGACCAGCAGCAGGAGCTGAGCTGGTTCCCCGAAGGATGGGAAGCCGCCAACCTGCCGGGGCTGACCCGCCTGCGCAGCCGCGGGGTTTCCTTCACCCGCGCCTTCACCAACACGGCCATGTGCACGCCGTCGCGCACCACCCTCTTCACCGGCCTGTACCCGGCCCAGCACGGCAACGTCGACACCCTGTCGGAGGAAATGTCCCAGTCCGAACAGGAACACCAGCTGGACCCATCCCTGCCCAACATCGCCACCGTCCTCAAGGCCGCCGGTTACGACGTCGTCTGGAAAGGAAAATGGCACCTCAGCAAGGGCACGGAACAACCGGATGGCGGCCACACCTCCGATGACATCAGCCGCTACGGCATGGACGGATGGAATTCCCCGGATGCCGGCGGCGATGCCAAAATGAAAAACTACGCCGGCGGCACCACCGACCACGACGGCCGCTTCCTCGACGGCTCGACGTGGCAGCCACCGGTCGGAAATCCGGAGGACCCGGACGCCATTTTCACCCAGGCCGACGGTCCGGTGAATGCCGAATTCGAACGGAACAGCATCATGGCTTTCCTCCGCCACAAAATAAACAATCCCGGCGGCAATCCGTTCTGCCTGATCATCTGCATGATCAATCCCCATGACGTGCTCGGCTGCCCCGGCCTCTCCGTCGCCCAGGGAGGCAACGGAACCTACATCGAAGGAGGTTATTACGGTCGCCCCGACGGCTCCTCCCCGTGGTCCGAACAGACCGGACCACTCGCCATCTCCCTGCCTCCGACCGTCAACGAACGCCTGAACCTGAACCTCAAACCGCGCGCCCAGGAAGCGTTTCTCATCTCCAGCGCCGGGCTCGGCCCCGTGGCCACCAACCAGCAAAAACTCCAGTACCTCAACTTCTACGGCAACCTGATGAAGCTCGGTGACCGCCACCTCAGCAGAATCCTCGACCTGCTCGACGGCCTGGACCCGTCCGTGCCCGCCGATCAGGCCCGCGCCGTCCGCGACAATTCATGGTTCATCTTTTCCTCGGACCACGGCGACATGGCCATGGCCCACGGCGGCATGCGCCAGAAATCATTCCAGTTCTACGAGGAAACCGCACGCATCCCGCTCGTCTGGTCCAACCCGGTCGACTTCCCGTCCGGCCGCACCTGCCCGGAACTCGTCTCCCACGTCGATTTCCTGCCCACCCTCTGCGCCATGCTCGACATCGACGCCACCCCATACGCCTTCAAAGGGGTCGACTACAGCCCGCTCATCCGGAACCCCGAGGGCCCGGCCGTGCAGAAGGCCATCCTTTTCACCTACGATGACATCTGGTGCGGTCAGGACGCCGCCAATGCCCCGGACGGCATCGCCCCGCCACCCAACCGCCTGCGCGCCATCCGGGAAAAAGAAAGCAAATTCGTTCATTACTTCGACGGCGCCGGGGTCGAACCACCCCAGGAAGAATTCTACGACCTGCGCCCCAAGGAACGGGGCGGCATCGACACGGACATCGACAGCGGCCTCGGGTCGACCGGCCGTCCGGTCGAGTACAAGAACCTGTCCGCCTGGGCCGAAGACCGGCGTCCTCCGGGACAGAAACTCATCACCCCGGAACTGGAAGCCACCCGTACCCGGCTCGAGCAGGACCTCCAGTCACTCATCAACACGAAACTCGCTCCGCTGCCGCCGCGTCCCGCCGTCAG
>JALRGF010000454.1 GCA_023253495.1 Verrucomicrobiales bacterium | reverse complement strand
GGCGCGCGCGGCGGCGGCAGGTGAGGCGTATCAGGCGCGCACCGACGACGTCATCGGCGAGAAGATGGTATTGAATATCGGGCCGTCGCATCCGGCGACGCACGGGGTGTTGCGGCTGGTGGTGGAGCTTGATGGTGAGATCATCACGAAGGCGGAGCCGGACGTCGGGTTTCTGCATCGCGGCGACGAGAAGATCGCCGAGAACATGCATTACAACCAGTTTGTGCCGTACACCGACCGGCTCGACTATCTGGCGCCGCTGGCGAACAATGTGGCGTATGCGTGTGCGGTGGAGAAGCTGCTCGGCTGGGAACTGCCGCCGCGCGGCCAGGCAGTCCGGGTGATGTGCTGTGAGCTGGCACGGATATCCGCGCACCTGCTGGGGGTCGGCGTGTACGCGATGGACGTCGGCGCGATGACCGCGTTTCTGTACACGTTCAACGAGCGCGAAAAAATCTACAATCTGTGTGAGCAGCTGACCGGCGCGCGTTTCACCACCAGCTACACGCGGGTCGGCGGGATGACCCGCGACCTGCCCGCCGGCTTCACCGATGCGGTGGCAAAATTCCTGCGCGAAATCGAGCCGGTGATCGACGAAATGGACGCCCTGCTCGCGCGGAACAAAATTTTCATGGACCGCACCGCGGGCGTCGGGGTGGTCACCCGCGACCAGGCGGTCGCCTACGGTTTCAGCGGCCCGAACCTCCGCGCCAGCGGCGTGGCCCACGACCTGCGCAAGGCGAAACCGTATCTCGGCTACGACCAGTACGAATTCGACATCCCGATTGCCGAGGAGGGCGACTGCTATGCGCGCTACCAGGTGCGCATGGAGGAGCTGCGTCAGTCGGTGCGGATCCTGCGCCAGGTTCTCGACCGCCTGCCGTCCGGCCCGATCTGCGTGCACGACACCAAGAACGTCCTGCCGCCGAAGGAAAAGGTGCTGCTCAGCATGGAGGAGCTTATCCACCACTTCATCATCGCCACCCAGGGGATCAGCGCGCCGGCCGGGGAAGTCTATTTCGCGGCTGAAAATCCCAAAGGCGAACTCGGCTTCTTCATCCACAGCAAAGGCGGAGGCGTGCCGTACCGCCTCAAGATCCGCAGCCCGAGCTTCTGCAACCTGAGCATCCTGCCGGACATCCTGCCCGGCCACATGATGAGCGACGTGCCCGCCATCCTCGGGTCGCTCGACTTTGTCATGGGCGAGTGTGACCGCTGAGGCGCGGCGCACTCCTCACCGCCCGCGCAACTGCCGGACGGCTCCATCGACCCCGGCTGGCGGCTGGGTTTCGGCGAAGGCGTCAGTGTCCTGCAGCTCGTGTTTCAGCCGGGCCAGTTCCGTCTTGAGAGCGGCCGTGACCGCCTCCGTGCCCGGCTGGCCGTAGAGGTTTTTGAGTTCGGCGGGGTCGGCGACCAGGTCGAAGAGCTCCCACTGGTCCTTTTTCCAGAAGTGGATCAGCTTGTGGGTTTCGGTGCGCACTCCGAGGTGGCGCGCCGTGTTATGGTGGCCGGGGTCGTGGTAATAACGGTAGTAAAAACTCGTCCGCCAATCAGCCGGCCGCTCGCCGCGGAGCAGCGGCAGCAGACTGCGCCCGTGCATGCTGTCCGGAACCGGCTCACCGGCGGCGGCAAGAAAGGTCGGCGCAAAATCCACATTGATCGCCAGCGCTTTCTCCCGGTGCCCGGCCGTCGCCCCGGCCGGCCACCGCACGAGGAACGGAATCCGGATTGTTTCCTCATACATGAACCGCTTGTCGTACATCCCGTGGTCGCCGAGGAAAAACCCGTTGTCGCTGGTGTAAATGACCATGGTGTCGCGGTCGATCCCCTGCTCGCCCAGCACGTCGAGCAGCTGCCCGATCGAATCATCCACCGACTGCACGCAGGCCAGATAGTCCTGCATGTAGCGCTGGTATTTCCAGGCGTCGAGCTCATCCCCGGTCAGCGTGACCTGCCGGCCGTCGCGCTCGACGATCACTTCCGTCGGCACCTCGCCCATCCACTGCTGCCACGCCGGGGTGCCGCGCGCCACCGTGCTGGGCGGCGCGATCTTCAGGTCGCGCCGCGTCAGGTCCCGGAAGACGGTCTGCCGGTTTTCCCGCAACGCGTCGGTGCGGGTGGCGTAGTCGTCGCGCAGGGTGGCCGGTTCCGGGATGGTCCGGGCGCGGAACTCGCGGTCGTATTTCTCTTCCGGCGTCCACTCCCGGTGCGGCGCCTTGTGGTGGCAGAAAAGCAGGAACGGCCGGTCCTTCGGCCGCTGCCGGATGAATTCCGCGGCCCGCTCCGTGATGACATGAGTGACATACCGGCCCTCGTATTTCCTCTCCCCGTCCGCCGTGTACATCACCGGATCCACATACGCCCCCTGCCCCGGCAGGATCTCCCAGCGGTCAAAGCCGGCCGGATCACTGCCCAGATGCCACTTGCCGATCATGCCGGTATGATACCCGGCCGCCTGCAACATCTTCGCCACCGTCGGCTGCGATGAGTCAAAGCGGTTGAAAACCGGCACCCCGTTCCGGTGGCTGTACTGGCCGGTCAGCAGCGTGGCCCGGCTCGGCGTGCAGATCGAGTTGGTGACAAAACAGTTTTCAAACAACACCCCTTCGCGCGCGAGGCGATCGAGATGCGGCGTGGTATTGACCTTCGATCCGTACGCCGAAATCGCATGCGACGCATGATCATCGGTCATGACAAACAGAATGTTCGGCCGCGCCGAGACCGGCCGCCACGCCGCCAGCACGCCAGCCACCAGCACCATCACATTCAGGAATTTCATCCGCCGATCATCACCGGGACCCGCCGCCGCGGCAAGCACGATGCGCGCCAGCGCTGCTCCGGAATGGAAGGCATCGGGCTGGCCCATGGGGACGCGCTTGCGGTAACGGGCCCCAGACCTTCTCAAACCCAAAGCCCTCGAAGTGGTTGACGTCGGCGGTGGCGAAGTGGTTGACGCCGTGGTGGCGGAGGGTGAGGGCAAGGCGGGCGTCGATGACGTGGCGGAAGCCGGTGGTGGTTTTGGCGGCCCAGTTCCAGAGCGCTTTTCCAACCTCGAGATCGTAATCGCCGACCTCCCATGTGAGATTGGCACGGAGGGCGTCACAGAAGGCGGTTGCGACCTTTGCGGTCCCGGGCTTCCGGAAAGCCTAAAGCTCCATGAGGCTTTTCAGATGCTTGTCGTCGTGAACGAGTTTTGCCTTGTGGCGCCGTGCGCAGGCCGCGATGAGCACATCCGCCAAGGGGCAGTTCAAGCCGGCCTGAGCGGCAGCGCGACCGAGGCGGGCGCCTTCTTCCCAACTCGAAGCATCCATCGGCAGCGAGGGGGAAAGAGCGGCGAGTTCCGCAGCGATGCGTTCTTCGCGCCTGCCCCGAATGCCCCTGAAGATCTCAACCCAAACGACCGGACACAGGTGCGATCTCCCTTCCGCCATCGCCAGGGAAACTTCCGGCGGAAGCGGTGCCTGACCACGCAAAAACGGAATCCACACCGAGCTGTCGACAAGCACCTTCATCAATCTCCCTCCCGGCCCCAAAGGCTCCGCAGCCGTTCCTCCCGCTCCATGTCAGCCGCCTCTGCTTCATCATTGCCGGGGAAATCGGGCATCGATCCTGCCGCCTCCCGGATAAACTGATCCACCCTTCTGCGACGGTTGAACTCCTCCAGAGCTCGGACCACGGCCTCGCGCTTCGTCTTCGCGCCAGTGAAGCGAATGGCATCCGCCAGCGCTTCATCCGGAATATCGATGGTAGTCTTCACGGAATCCAAACTAACCGAATTGTTGATTCCGACAACCTGAAAACAGGATGTATTACCCACACCCGCAGGCAGCGGTGGGCCTCAGGCCGCTTCCCTCCCCTCCTCCGGCTCCTCGGCCATGATATCCTGTTCCACACGCAGGTTTCCGATGATGAACTGCTGGCGGTCCGGCGTGTTTTTGCCCATGTAAAATGTGAGCAGCTCCTTGACCGGCGAATGGGCGTCGAGGTGCACCGGGTCCAGCCGGATGTCCGGCCCGATAAACCCCTTGAATTCATCCGGGCTGATTTCGCCCAGCCCCTTGAAGCGGGTGATCTCGGCGGTCTTGCCGCATTCGGCGATGGCCCGGAGTTTTTCCTCCTCGGTGTAGCAGTAGTGCGTGACCTTCTTGTTGCGCACCCGGAAGAGCGGCGTCTGCAGGATATACAGATGCCCGCGGCGGATCAGCTCGGGGAAGAATTGCAGGAAAAACGTGATCAGGAGCAGCCGGATGTGCATGCCGTCGACGTCGGCATCGGTCGCGATGACCACTTTGTTGTACTGCAGTTCGTCGAGGTTCTCCTCAATGTTCAGGGCGTGCTGCAGCAGGTTGAATTCCTCGTTTTCATAGACGATTTTTTTCGTCAGCCCGAAACAATTGAGCGGTTTCCCCCGCAGCGAAAAAACCGCCTGCAGATCGGCATTGCGCGACTTGGTGATGGAACCGCTGGCACTGTCGCCCTCGGTGATAAAAAGCGTGCTCTCCTCGGCCTCCTTGTGCTTGCTGCCCCAGTGGATGCGGCAGTCGCGCAGCTTCTTGTTGTGGATCTTCGCTTTGCGCGCCGACTCGCGCGCCAGCTTCTGGATGCCCGCCAGCTCCTTCCGCTCACGTTCGCTCTGCTGGATTTTCGTCTGCAGCGCGGCCGCCAGTTCCTTGTTCTTGTGCAGGAAAATATCCAGCTCGCGCTGGAGGAACGCGGCGATGAACCCGCGGACGGATTCGCCATTGGGCGACATCGTCAGGGAGCCGAGTTTGGTTTTCGTCTGCGACTCGAAGACCGGTTCTTCGACCTTGATGGCGACCGCCCCGACGATCCCCTGGAGGATGTCCTTGGTGTCCCAGTCTTTTTTGAAGTGTTCGCGGATCGTCTTGACCACCGCCTCGCGGAACCCCTGCAGGTGCGTGCCGCCCTGCGTCGTGTTCTGGCCGTTGACAAAACTCAAGATGTCCTCGCCATAGCCGTCGCGGTGCGTGAACGCGACCTCGATGTCCGGCCCGGTCAGCCGGATGACCGGGTACAACCGCTCCTCCTCCGGCAGGTCCTCGTGCAACAGGTCCTGCAGGCCGTTGCGGCTGCTGAATTTGCGACCGTTGAACTCGAGTGTCAGCCCGACATTCAGGTAGCTGTAATAGCGCAGCATGCGCTCGATATGCTCGTTCCGGAACGCCAGCTTGGAGGGGAAAATCGTGCGGTCCGGCGCGAAGGCGACCCGCGTGCCGTTCGGCTGAACGTCCGCCTTCGGCTTCTTCATCTCGAGCGTCGCCTTGCCCTTGGAAAATTCGATCGCCTTGGTCTCGCCCTCGCGCCACGACTGGATCTCGAAAAACTCGCTCAGCGCGTTGACCGCCTTGATGCCGACCCCGTTCAGGCCCACCGACTTCTTGAACGCCTTGGAATCGTACTTGGCACCGGTATTGATGATGCTGGCGCAGTCGAGCAACTTCCCCAGCGGAATGCCGCGCCCGAAATCACGCACTTCCACACGCCCGTCGTCCAGCGTGATGACAATCCGGCGGCCATGGCCCATGGTGAATTCGTCAATCCCGTTGTCGACCACCTCCTTGATCAGGATGTAAATCCCGTCGTCCGCCTGCGAGCCGTCACCCAGCTTGCCGATATACATCCCGGGACGCAGCCGGATATGCTCGATCCAGCTCAGCGTTTTGATGTCGTCTTCGGTGTACGTCGGGTCGGCAGCCATGCTCCGGAAATGCTTCGGCGGTCCTAATCAATTTCAAGGGCGGATTTCGCCCCGCCCCGGTGCCGGTCTCCTTGCCCGGGCGTGGGTGCGACCATCACGACGATCCACCTCCGAGCATGGCAAGTGGGGCGCCACGAGGTAGGGCGCGACCTCCCATGCCCGGAGATTCCGCCCCTCCTCATCACACTTGCGCTTTGGGAAGGAACGCGCTGGCGCGACGTGCGAGGTGGGACCGGATTTCCAAGCCGGTCGGCGGCGGGCGCGTCCACCGGCCAGCCCGTTCTTCGCCTCCTCTTGTGCGTGCCCCGGGCGCAAGCCGTGAGCGCCGGCGCCTCCGGAGCGCGTGACTCCACCAACACGCGGGCCCCCACCCGCACGCGGGCGCAGTCCGCAATGCGGCGCTCCATCCCGGACCGGGCGTCGCACCGGCAGAGCCGTCAGGCACGCCGCTCGAGAAGGCGGAAAAGCTTCCGCCCTCACACGTCCTCGCCGCCGACGCGCCCGGAGGTCGCATCCCACCTCCCATGCCCGGTCCCACCCCGAAGGACCGGAAATATGGGTGTCTCCTACCGCGCCCACCCTCTCTCCTACCGCTCCTTCTCGTCCTTTACATCATTCACCCCTCGACGCTTGGCACACGTCTCCGGATCGGATATGAGATTTTTCCGTGTCCCACATACCCACTCCGCCCCCCGCAGGGCGCCGCGCATCCCTCACCCGCGCCCATTTCCCGCTCCGGGTTCTTCCGGTGGCTCTGCTCGCAGCAGCCCTCAGCGGTACGGCGGCCGCCGCTCTTGTCGGTCAATGGGACTTTGACGATCCGGCTGACCTCACCCGG
>JALRGF010000234.1 GCA_023253495.1 Verrucomicrobiales bacterium | reverse complement strand
AGGCCGAAGATCGAGAGGAACTTCTGCCAGGCGGTCAGCTTCGGGCCTCCTTTCGGGCGTTGGAAGGTATCGGTGTCGCGCTGGAAGCGCTGGCGCTGGTGCTGGTCGCGGCTGCCGTGTTCAGCGGAGCGGCTGCGTGGGCGTCCGCCGCGGCGGTTTCGTGGGGGGGTGGATGCCGAATGGCTCATGGGATGTACGGGTCTCTGGAATCGGGCGGCCGCGGAGGCTGCCCGGGATGACAAAGCCGGGAGCGGTGGCCCGGATCGGATCCCGCACGCGCGGGCCGGGGGGGCACAGATGGCCGCTCTGGCTGACTGGACCGACTGCCCCTGCCCGGACCGCCCGGTGGCGATTGCGGAGAGGGGACTCGGTGAGGAGCAGGGGGAAGGCGAGGTGGGCCCGGGGCGGGTGGCACCGGGCGGCGAACGAGGGAAAGGTGCCCGAACGGCCCGTTCCATGAAAGACTTGCGTCGCGGTCACTGTCACTGAGGCGAACCCCCTGAATTGGTCCGACGATCACCTTAATGGAGCCGGACGGTGAGGCAAGCGGGAGTTTTCGGCGGGTGGCAGGAGCTGCTTGCACCGGGGCGGAATGGTTCGATAAAGAGGGCCCGTCATGAAGAGATCAGATGCCACGTCGCGCCTTGCCAAGGACCAGCCTCATCCCGTATCCGGCGGGGTGGTGGCCCCGAAGGGGTTCCGCTGCCATGCGGTGGAGGTGGGCATCAAGGACCCGGCGAAGCCCCGGCTTGATCTGGCTCTGATTGTTTCGGAGGAACCGGCGGTCTGTGCGGCGACATTCACCAGCAACAAAGTGAAGGCGGCACCGGTCCGCGTTTCAGCCGAGCATATCCGCCGCGGCCGCGTCCGGGCGATTGTCGCCAACAGCGGCAATGCCAACGCCTGCACCGGGCCCCGCGGTATTCAGGACGCCAAGGCGATGTGCGCCGCGGCGGCCGACGCGCTGGGTCTGCGGCCGTCGGAAGTGGCAGTGTGCTCGACCGGGATCATCGGCCTGCCGCTGCCGATGGAACGGATGCGCCCGCATTTTCCGGCGCTGGCCGCCGGATTGCAGAATCGCGATGGCGACCGCGTGGCGAGGGCCATCATGACCAGCGACACCCACCCGAAATCGATGGCTGTCGAAGTGATGATCGGGCGGACGCCGGTGCGGTTCGGAGCCACCGCCAAGGGGGCGGGCATGATCTGTCCGAGCATGGGCACGATGTTCTGTTTTGTCACCACAGATGCGGCGGTGGCCCCGGACGAACTGAAGAAGGCAACGCTCTGCGCGGTCGAATATTCTTTCAACCGGATCTCGATTGACGGCGACACCAGCACCAATGACACCGTGATCGTGCTGGCCAATGGCGCCGCCGGAAACCGGCGGATCGAGAGCGGCACGCCGGCCGCAAGGCAGTTCCGCGCGGCTCTCGGGCATGTCATGCTCACCCTGGCCAAAATGCTGGTCAACGACGGCGAGCGGGTGACCAAATGTGTCACCATCCGGGTGATCCGAGCGGCCACCCATCTGGACGCCCGCCGGGTGGCCGAGGCGGTGGCCAATTCGATGCTGGTCAAATGCTCCTGGAACGGCGGGGATCCGAACTGGGGGCGGGTGATGCATGCCGTCGGGTATTCGCGGGCGGCCCGCCTCAAGGAAGAGATGATCGACATCTATTTCGACGGACTGATCGCGGCGCGCGCCGGTCTTTATGCGGGCACGCCGATTGAGAAACTGAAAAAGGTGACGGCCAAGCGCGATTTTACGGTGACCATCGACCTCAACCTCGGCACTGCGGATTACCACGTGTACACCACCGACCTGTCGCAGGAATACGTTGAGTTCAACTCTCAGGAATACGCCATCCGGGTAGCCCGGTAAAGGAGGGCCTGTCGCAGGATCGGCGCCGGAAGCCGGGCAAGCGTCTCACCGGCCCATGAGCCCTCCCTTGCCCACGCCAACCCTCACGCCATCCTCTCAACTATGCTCTCCTCCTTGATTCAGGCCTTCTTCGAAAAGTTCGTGGGCGGAGCGTCGTCCCGGGCCCTGGGAGGGATTCGCTGCTGGATCTTTCTCCTCCTCATCTTCAACTTTCTTTCAGAGGATCTGGCCGGGGTTGCCCTGCTGCCTTCCGAGCTGCGGAGGTCGATGGGGGTGATGTCGCTGTTTCACAGGCTGCCCGGATGGGATCTGATTTATTCCAGTGTGCCCGCTCTCACGGCGCTGAAACTGGTCACCCTCGCCGCGATGGGCGCTGCGATGGTGGGCTGGAAAACGAAGTGGAGCGTGCCGGGTGCCGCGTTGCTGGGGCTGATCTGCGGCGGCATCATGCGGGAGTATTCCTATTTCTTCCATCCGTACATTGTGCCGCTGCAGCTTGCGATCCTTCTGTCATTCCTGCCATGCGGCGATGGTTTTTCGGTTGACCAGTTCCTGCGCCGGAAGCGGGGAGAAAGTGAACCGCTGCGCAGTCCGGTCGTGTATGGCTGGTCGCGCTACGCCTGCTGGATTGTCATTGCCGGCTGCTATCTCGCGGCGGGTCTCAGCAAGCTTCGCAATGGAGGTATGTTCTGGTGGGACGGCCTCAATCTCAAAAACTTCATTCTGGCCGATACCATGGAGCCCAAACCGTTCCATTGGGGCTTGGAGAAGTTCTTTACCGATCTGCCCCTCGGGGTGTTCGCGGCACTCGGTCTGGTCGGACTGCTGACGGAGTTGTTGTATGGGTTGGTTCTGTTCGCGAGACCGGCCCGTCTGGTGATGCCGATTCTGGCCGTGGGGTTGCATCTCGGGATCCTGATCTGCCAGCGCATTCTGTTTTTCGACCTCATACTCATCCAGGCGATTTTCTGTTCGATTTCTGGATGACTTCCCCGGGGCGTCGCGGCACGTCCGGCTCCCTCAGGGTCGGGGAGGGCAGCCCCCCGTTGACCCATGGACACCGGCGCGGATTCCTGATCTGCCTGGGGTGCGTGATGTTTGTTCTGGTCAGCTGGGCACTCAGGATCGAGCGCTACCCCGCTACAGCCTGGCAGATGTTCAGCCGACGTCATTTGTCCGACCACATCGAGTGGCAGAGAATCTTTGCGGTGTATGCCGACGGAAAACGGGAGGAAGTGTCTCCGGACCGGTGGCTCAAGGCGCTGCCGGGGACGCGCTATTTCGGAATCCTCAAGCGGGACGTGGCCGTGCAGGAGGCATTTTTCGGCGTGCTCCTGCGGGAGGCGAATCGTGGACAGCCAGCGCATCCGATGGTCAGCCTGGAGCTGGTGACCTACACATGGAGTTTCATTTCCGAACCCCGTGGTCCCGGCTTCGGAAGGGTCAAGAGTGTCTGGAGATACCCGGCCGAACCGGCCGGTCGCGATTGAGTGGCCCCTCCTCGATATTTTGAATGAAAACGGTTCTTCGGAAAATTTAGTGGCCCTGAGACCAAGTGGTGGGGAGTGCTCACAGCGTAACAGCGTACCTGTCCCTCTATGAAAAAAAGCCCACAGCGTACCTGTTCCTCTATGAAAGAAGGGCGTTTTGCAGGACGTTTGGGAGCCGGTCCGATTTTTGGACTT
>JALRGF010000417.1 GCA_023253495.1 Verrucomicrobiales bacterium | reverse complement strand
TCCGGCTGGATGGCGGCGACTGATGGCGCGGTGGCAGCCGAGCCGCCGCCGCGGCGGTAACCGGTATTCGTGCTGGTGAAGGCATTGAGGTCGCGCAGGTCGGTCGGCTGGCCGCGCCCCTGGCCGAGCACGCTGTTGCCGGCGCCGGTCACCTGGAGCCGGAAGATATTTCCGTCGGGCAGACCGTGGGCGTCCTTGAACTGATTGTCGGTATTTTCAAAGGCGAGGTAGAGGCCCCAGAGGTCGCCGTCGAACTGATTGGTCGCGCTGCTTTCCGCGGCGCCGTCGATCACGCGCAGCTGGAGGTAGCTGGTGCGGGGGGCGGGCACGCCGGCGAGCGCGCTGAGGCGGAAGGCGACGGCCTCGTCGAGCCCGTGCATCCCGCGGTTCCACGGCGCCCACGGGGCCGGCACGCTGGAAATATTCAGCGTGCGCACCGGGGTGGTGGTCCGGCCGTAGTCGTCGGGCAGCTCGAGCAGACGACCGCGGTTGAAGCGGAACTTCCATTTGTTCTTGCCCGTGTTGTACGTGCTGTTCTGGCCTTTGACGCGGTAGCGGACGTGGTCGTAGACGCGGTCGCCGATGACCAGGGTCCCCGGAAACCGGTAAGTGCCGTCGTTGAAGGAGGCATTGTACTGGCAGTTCTGCACGTCGGCCGGGTGCGCCAGCAGGTGCCACGCCCGCACTTTCCCCATGGTCGTCGCCGGAAACGTTTCGCCCGGCGTCACCCCGGGCCGCACCGCCCCGGTCCACGCCGGCACCCCGTCATACACGAAATACGCGAAGTTCGGGCAATCGTCGTCCGCATACGGCACCTGGACCTCGGCCAGCGCGCCATCCCACGCCCGGATCCGGTAGCGGACGAGCCGCCGGTGCGTCTGCAGCGCGGCCGGAAGCACGCACGTGAAAATCTCGTCGTCCGCCACCGCATCGCCGTTCACGCCCGCATCATTCATGTCGAGCGTGGTCCATGACGTCGACCACGCGGCGTCGCTGCGGCGGATGTAGGTGCCGGGGTTGACCAGCTGGTATTCGAGGCAGGCGGCGGCGACGCGGTCGGGGTCGGAAATGCGGGCGGTCACCGTGACGGCCTCGCCGGCGCGCGGGGCCACCGGGGTGTGGACGACCTGACGGACAGCCGGGGGCGCGGTGCCGGCGGTCACCGGGTTGCGTGCGCCGGGACTCGGCCGGGCGCTCCGCCACGTCCCGCCCAGCCCGCTTTCCAGACCTTCGTGGATCCGCTGGATCGAGTCGCCGGGGTCGTCACCGACCGTCGGCCACGGAAACCCGAGGCGGTAAGCGACGCGATCGACTTCCGCTCCCGCAGCGTCGCGCAGCACGATTTCCTCTCCTTCGTTGCGCAAGCGGCCGGTCCATGGTCCGAGAGCGCCGGGAAACCGCAGGGCGGCGGCCATGTCCTCCGGGTTTTCCGCCAGCACCAGGTAGCCGCAGGGGGCGATCAGAGTGCCATTCGGGATGACCATGGTCACGCCGCCGGTCAGCGACCAGCCGCCGACATCCACCGGCACCGCCAGCGGGTTGTAGATCTCAATGAACTCGGTGAAGACGGATTTGGAATTCGGCGGGTCGCTGTGGATCTCGTTGATCACCGGGGCGGCGGCCCGCACCGCCGCACCATTCGGCGCACCGGGAGTCGCCACTGCCAGATGACCGACAACCGGGCCCGGCGCCTCGCCGGAAATCGACGCCCGCAGAAAAAAATCGGCGTCGTCCGCCGCCCGGTTCATCCCCTGGATGGCGAGCACGTTCATGGGGCGGATCACCCCGGCAAAGGCGTCGAGCGGCACCCGCACGGTCCCTGACGCGGTGGCGGTGGCGGCGGCATCGAACGCCGGGTCGCCGGCCGGAGCGTGGTGGCGTGCGATTTCCACGCCGTTGAGCCAGGCGACAAAGCCGTCGTCATACGTGACCTCAAGCACCGGGCACCACGGCACCCCGTCGGGAGCGGCAAAGGTGGTGCGGGTGAGCGCGGTCGCGTTATTTCCGCGCATCGCGGCTTCAGCATCGGTGGCCACCTCGGTCGACTCGCGGAAAAGAAAGCTGCCCGCCGCATAGCGCACCGGCAGCCCGCTGTCAGGCGTGCCCGGCCACGAGGCGGCCGGCGACGACGGAGCGGAACTGCCGCCGTAGCGGCCGGTGCCGACGAATTCCAGCGCGCCGTCGCCGGTGCGCACACCGCCGGCGAAGGCATTGCTGTTTCCGTTCGGTTCGCCCGGGCCGTAGTTGTAGGCGACGATGGTATAGCTGCCGGGCTGCAGGCTGACGGGTGTGGCCAGCGGCTTCACGCGCTGGCCGCCGACCAGGTCGCCCGGTGCCCCCGCCGTAAACGTCTGGCTGGCCAGCACCCGGCCCGCCGTGTCATCGGATGTGCTGCCGGGGGTGCCATTCGCATTCCGCGACCACAGCACCACCGTGATCGTCCGGCTCAAGCCGTTCGAGCCGCTGTCAAAACACACCAGATCGGTCACCACCACCGGCCGCCGTACATCAAAATCCATCCCCAAGGCCCCGGCATAATTCTGCGTCCCCACGGTGCCGGCGGCGACGACATGGGCTGTCGTCGAGGACCGCCCGTACCCGAGGCTCCAGCGGCCGGCCGCCCACCCGCTGTCATCAAAAACGTCACCTCCGCGCCAGGCGGCATCGACCGGCCCTTCCGGCACCCGCCACCGCATTCCGGCATCGCCCGCCGCCAGCACCACCGGCGCCCGCGTGTTGCCGGTGCCATGGCCGAAGGAACGATCGGCCGCCAGCGGCGGCACCGGAACCAACCGGTCGACCGGCTCCCCGCCGGGCCCGGTCAGCGCGAGGTACTCGCCGTCGCGGTCGAGCCGGAAATTCGTATGCAGCGGCCGCCCGGCCACCGCCCGGTTTTTCCCCGACGCAAAGACCACCAGATAGCCGCCGGCCGGCAGCGCGGTGCCGGCCGGAAACGTCCACAGACCCGGGACCGTGCGCACGTCGGTCAGATGCCACCCGCTCAGGTCCACCGCCTCCCCGGTGGTATTGTGCAGCTCCACCCAGTCTTCATGGCTGCCGTCTTCATCAACCAGCCCGGTCACATTGTGGGTCACCACTTCATTGATCCGAACCGGCACCGGCGGCAGCGGATCAGTCGGCGGCGCCGCCCACAGCCACGGGACCGCCGCCCACAGCGGAGCCACCGCCATCAACCTTCGAGAAAATCGCACATCACACATCATCATCACCTGCTGGTTGTACCCGGCCGCCCCGCGCGCGTCCATCGGGAAGCCGGCCGGCCCCGCGGCCGGCCGTGCGCGCAGCGGACGTCTTCGATGGTGCGCGTGCTGGAAATCAAACACCGCCTCCTGGAGCTGGCTGTCGATCACCGTGCGGTCGCTCACCACCAGCACGGGGTCGAACACCTTGCGGTTCCCGGCGTCGTGCAGTTCTGTTTTCGACTCGGCACATCCCTGCCGTCCTCATCATGGAGTGATTTTGAGATGGGGAGCTTCATTGTTTTCACAGGCATGGCGCGGATCAGGGGTTGAGCAGGACCCATTCGAGCCCCTGCTCCTCATAGGTTTTGAAATCGCTGTCCAAGGTCACGAGGCGCAACCTGCTGCTGATGGCAAAAGCGGTGAGATAGGCATCCATCCAGACCTTTGGCGATGCGGTGTCACGGCCGGCCAGGCGATGCCAGAGCGCCACGGTTCCGGAGGGTTCCTCCCGTTCGCAGACCTGAGGCAGCGCCAGCAAGGCATCCAGCGCCACGAGGGCATCCCGATTGGTCAAACCCCCTGCACCATAAGCCTTCAAGAGCGCCGGGGTGGAGGCGAGGCGTAGTACGCCGTGCTGGGTGGAGCGGCAAAAGACCGCCGGAACTGCGGGGTTGGCGTCATGCAAGGCAGTCTGGGCCTTTTCGTGGAGGGGGTGCGTGGTGAAGATCGCGGCGATCCACACATTCGAATCAAAGAGAGATCCCGGCACGCTTCAAGTCCTCCTCGGTCTGCGTTTCCTGTTCGAGTGCGAGCAGTTCCGCCGCACTCATGCGGGTGGCTGGAGCGCTCGGCGCACACAGGATCACTGGCAGACCATGTTTTCCGGTTTTCACCATCGGGCTGACCGGTCGTTTTTCCGCCTCCCCAAGGGGTGCCATGCCCAGCCCCTGACGGAGGAACTCGGCGACAAGGTCCTTCACAGTCCGCCTTTGGTGGACGGCTCGCAATTTGATCTCATGAATCAATTCATCGGGCAAATCCAGCGTGGTTTTCATACGCCCAGCTTCCCAGTTTCCCAGCTTGCTGCCAAATGGGAAACGCCCATCCCCTCACTTCGTCAGCCTCCGCGCCGGTTCGCGGATCTTCCCTTTTCATTGACGGTCCATGAGCGCCAGCCATGATTTTGGAAGTCGTTCCCGGTTCCCGCGGGGCCGCTCGGCTGGTCCGGCGGTCTGAAATGACACCCGGTGGCTGCTGGTTCTGCGCATGGTTTTTTCCGCTCTGATCGCCCGATGGGCCGCGCTGGTGGTGGTGGTGGCCGCGGCGCCGGTGGTCTGGTCCGCCCCCGCGGTGATCCGCACCGTGCCGGCGGACGGATCCGTGGTGGCGGAACTGATCTCGATGGAGGTGGAATTCAGCGAAGACGTGAGCGGCGTGGATGCCGGCGACCTGACGGTCAACGGGGTGGCGGCGAGCGGGGTGGGGTCGCCCGGGGGATCGCGCTTTGTTTTTCATTTTCCGCAGCCGGCCGGTGGCCGGGTCGAACTGGCCATCGCCGCGGGCCATGGGATTGTGAATGCAGCCGGCCACGCGTTTGCCGGCGCCCGCTGGTCGGTCACGCTCGACCTGTCGTTGCCACCTCCCCGCGCGGTCATTTCGGAAATCCTCGCGGAAAACCGGGGTGGCCGGCGCGATGAGGATGGAGCGACGCCCGACTGGATCGAAATCCACAACCCGGGGGCGGAGGCCGTCGACCTGGGCGGCTGGTACCTGAGCGACACCGCGGCGAGACCGACCCCATGGCGGTTTCCGGCACCCACCCTGATCCCGCCGGGTGGCTGGCTCGTCGTTTTCGCGTCCGGCAAAAACCGGGCGGTGAGCGGACGCGAGTTGCATACGGATTTCCGACTCGACGCGGCCGGCGAATCGGTCGTGCTGGTCAAACCCGATGGCCGGTCGATCGCCAGTCAGATCGCGTCGTATCCGCCCCAGCGCGAAAATGTCGGTTTCGGTCCCGGGCGGGAGTGGATGGCCGAGCCGTTGATCGCCGGGGGCGCGGCGGCCCATGTCCTCGTGCCGGAGGGGCCGGTGGACGGATGGACGCTGCCGGATTTTGACGACGCCACGTGGATCGCGGGCACTCTGGGTGTCGGGTTTGATGTCGGGTCCGGCGCGGCCGGCGACGGGTTGCTCGGGTGGTGGCCGTTTGACGAGGCCGCGGTGCCGACGCGGGCGTCCGATGCCACTGGCCAGGGGCGTGACGGCGTGGTGGCGCGCGCGACTTATTCCGCGGACGGCCAGGGGCGGCGCGGGGCGCCCGGCGACCGTTCACTTGTCTTCAATGGGACCGGGGTGGTATCGTTTCCGGCGGCGGCGACCGGGGCGTTTGATGCCATGGCGGCGCGCGACGCCTTCACCATTTCGCTCTGGGCGTTCGGGGCGGCGTCGCTGCCGGCGGACAACTACGTTTTTTACGGGAGCAGCGGACCCAATGGTGGTGGCACCCGGGTGCTCGACGCGCATCTGCCGTGGTCGGACTCGGTCATTTATTTCGACACGGCCGGTTGCTGTGACCCGGCGCAGACGCGCCAGTTCTTTGCCGAGCCCGACCCCTCCCTCTGGCGCGGCCGCTGGAACCACTATGTCTTTGTCAAAAACGGCGACATCAAACAAGTCTGGCAGAACGGCAAGCTGCGGCATCAGACGACAAACCTCGCGGACCAGACGGTCCTGCGCAGCCTGTTGCTCGGTGCGGAGAATGCCGCTGGCGCGACCGGCTACCGTGGGCGTCTCGATGATTTTGCCCTCTGGGAAGGTGCTCTGGATGGCGCGGCGATCGCGGCACTGGCCGCCGGCGCCGCGCCTCCGGATGTGCGCCGCCTGACCCCGGTGCTCGGCACCGACCTCGCCCGTGCCATGCACACCGTCAATGCCTCCGCCTACATCCGCATTCCGTTCACCGTGGAAGATCCGTCCGGCCTCGACCTGCTGGCATTGTCGATGCGTTACGACGACGGCTTTGTCGCGTTCCTCAACGGGGTGGAGGTGGCGCGGCGGCAGACTCCGGAGACACTCACGCCAACGGCGACGGCCACCGCCGGGCGCCCGGGCGGTCAGCCTCTGGTGGCCGAGGAAATCGATCTTTCGCCTTTTGCTCCGCACCTGCGCGCCGGGGTGAACGTGCTCGCGGTGCACGGACTGAATCGATCGGCGGACGACGTCGACTTTCTGGTCCTGCCGGAACTGCGCGCCGGGCGAACCCGCCCCGGGCGGTTCTTCACCGAGCCCACCCCGGGAGCCGCGAATGGCGAGGGCGTCGCCGGCTTTGTCGATGCCGTCACGGTGTCGCCGGCCCGCGGGTTTTTTGAGGAGCCGGTGACCGTCACCCTGACCTGCGCCACCCCCGGAGCCACCATCTCCGTCACCACCGACGGATCCGTGCCGACCCCGGGCCACGGCACGACCGGCGCGTCGCCGCTCACCCTGACCGTCAGCCGCACGACCACCCTGCGCGCCACCGCGTTTCTGGGCGCGCTGGCGCCGTCCGGAGTCGCCACGCACACGTATCTGTTTGTCAATCAGGTGGCCACGCAGACGCGTCCGGCGGGCGCACCGGTCACCTGGCCGGGGGGATTTCCGGGCGACTACACGATGGACGGTCGCGTGCCCGGGCCGGCGCCGGCACCCGGATATTCCCTGCGGGAAAGCCTGCTGTCGATTCCGACGCTCAGTCTGGTCACGGATCCGGCCGGGCTGTGGGGGAGCGCGACCGGCATTTACACTTACCCCGGCGGCCGCGGGCGCGAGTGGGAGCGGTTTGCCAGCATGGAATGGATGGACCCGGCGTCGTCCGAGCGGTTTCAGGCCGGCACCGGCCTGCGGATCCACGGCAACATCAGCCGCAACAAAGACTTTACTCCGAAACACAGTTTCCATCTGCGGTTCCGCGGCGAATACGGCGACCCCACGCTGCGGGCACCGCTTTTTCCCGGCTCGGCGGTCGCGACCTTCGATGAGCTTGTCCTGCGCGCCGGCTCCACCGACACCTGGCCGTGCACCGAGTGGGG
The DNA here is from genome assembly GCA_023253495.1 of Verrucomicrobiales bacterium. GTDB lineage: Bacteria > Verrucomicrobiota > Verrucomicrobiia > Verrucomicrobiales > V1-33 > CAJBME01. Next base: position 8,157 of record JALRGF010000417.1, on the reverse strand, counting down.
CACGGCGGCCCTCGGTCTCAACGGCCAGCAGTACCAGCGCTGGAACCGCAACTGGGCCAGCTACATCCGCGACCAGTGGGTGCGCGACGCCCACCTCGCCATGGGGCACGAGGATTTCCGCGGCCGCTTCTGCCACCTCTACCTCAACGGCTGCTACTGGGGCCTGTACAACATCGTCGAAGCCCCCTCGGCCAGCCACATGGCCGAACACCTCGGCGGAGCGGAAAATGAGTGGGACACCGTGGCCGATTTCAACGAACTCCGCGAAGGCACCCGCACCGCCTGGGATCAGCTGCTCCAGATGGCCAATGGCGGACAGCTCGGCAGCGACGCCGGCCTGCGCCGCGTCCAGGGGCTGGCCCCCGACGGCACCCGCAACCCGGCGCTGCCGCGGCTGCTCGATGTCGACAACCTGATCGACTACATGATCCTCCACATCGCCATCGGTGCCGATGACTGGCCGGATCACAACTGGTGGGGGGCCCGGAGGTCGCGCGCGGCGGATCCGGAAGGGTTCCGGTTTTTCGCGTGGGACCAGGAAATTTCCAACGAGAACGTCCTCTACGGGCGCAGTGCCTGGGGGCCGATCTATGCCGAGGCCAACGCCGATGGCACGCCGACCCGCGTCTACGCGCGCCTCCGCGGCAGTCCGGAATTCCGCCAACGCTTCGCCGACCGCATCCAGCACCACCTCTTCCACGGCGGTGCCCTGAGCGAGGAAAACAACGTCGCCCGCTGGCTGGCGCGCGTGGCGGAAATCGACCGGGCGGTCGTCGCCGAATCCGCGCGCTGGGGCGATGCCCAGCCCAATCGCACCCGCCCCGGCCAGCCGTACACCCGCGAGAACGCCTGGCTCCCGCACCTCGCGTGGATGGCCACCCAGTACTGGCCGAAACACCAGGCGGCCGTGCTCGCCCGCTTCCGGGCGGCCAACCTGTGGCCGACGGTGGCCGCGCCGCAGCTCAGTCCGCACGGAGGCCCGGCCGCCGCTTCATTCACGGCCACGCTCAGCAACCCGAATGCCGCCGCCGGCACCGTGTTTTTCACGTCCGATGGCCAGGACCCTCGGCAGTGGGGCGGCGGGGTGCATCCGTCGGCGCGCGGGGTCGAAACCGGGACCGCCCTCACCCTGAACGCACCAGTCACCGTCAAAGCGCGGGTCCGCCAGGGCACGACATGGAGTCCGCTCGCCGTGGCCACCTTTGTGCCAGCCCCCGCGGGCGATGCCGACGCCGACGGCATGGAGGACGCCTGGGAAACCGCCCACGGGCTTTCCCCGACGGATGCCTCGGATGCCGACAGCGACGCCGATGCCGACGGGGCCACCGCGCTGGAGGAATTCCTCGCCGGGACCGATCCGCGGGTGGCCGCCAGCGTGCTCCGCCTTGAGGTCGCGCCGGCCGGTCCGTCCGACGCCGCGGTCACGCTGCGGTTCGCGCTGCCGCCCGGCCGCATCTACACGCTGGAACGCTCAGCCACGCTGGCCGCACCGGAGGCGTGGTCGGTGGTGGCCACGTTCGGCCCCGAAGCCACCGCCCGCACCATCGAGCATTCAGAACCCGTCCCCGCGCCCCCGCGCTTCTACCGCCTGCGCGCCACCCGCCCATGATGCTCTCCCCCGGGACCATAAGAGTTCCCTGCGGAACACCGGATCCCACTGCCGGCTTGCCCGGGATCGGAGCACGCGCATAGTCCTTCCTCGCGCACCAGCACCCGTAGCTCAGCCGGATAGAGCAGCGGATTTCTAATCCGCCGGTCGCAGGTTCGAATCCTGCCGGGTGCGCCACTGGCTCAGCGGCGTGCCGGGAAGAATTTTTCCACGGTGGCGCGGGAAGGCGGCGGGGTGAGTCGGCTGACGAGGACCATGAGGGCGGCCGAGCCGAGGCACATGAACATGACCGGCATGTACCCGTGGATGGTGACGTTCATCGGGGTGCGCTGGAAAAGGCTGCCGAGGGCGGGGAAGATATTGACTGGCGGCTGGCCCGGTTTCGGGGCGAGCGGGTTGGAGTATTGCTGGAGCCACCAGAGGAAGATCATGGTGGCGGCGACCCAGAGGACGGCGGCGAGCGCGCCCCACTTGGTGCTGCGGCGCCAGAACAGGGCGGCGAGCATGACCGGAGCGAGGGCGGCGAAACCGGAAAACCCGAAACGGATGGCGAGGTCGAAGATTGACTTCACGTCCTTGAGGGTGAGGGCGAGGGCGTAGCTGACGACGGCGATCGCAATCACGAAAAGCCGGCCCATCCAGACCATGGCCTTTTCGCCGTAGCGCCGGACGCCGCCGTAGTGGGCAAAGACGTCCTGACTGAACATGGTGCTCAGCGCCATGATCTGGGAGTCGGTCGCCATGACACAGGCCATGATCGCGGCCCCGAGGATCCCGGCGACCAGCACGTCGGTATTGGCCGAGAGCAGGCGCAGGAGGACGTCGTCGGACTCACCGAGTTTGAGGCCCGGGAACTGCTGGGCGGCGACGATCCCGAGGAACACGCTGGGCAGCCAGATGAGGAGAATGCAGATCGGGTACCAGATGACGGTGCGTTTGAACGACGACACTTTCCGGGCCGTCAGGCACATGATGGCCATGTGCGGAAACATCATTGAGGACAGCGGGATGAACGTATAGCTGAAAAATTCCTGCGGTGAGACCCGCTCGCGGGTGAGCAGGGGAGCGGTCTTGGGGTCGGCCGCCAGTTTGGCGACGATGGAGTCAAAGCCGCCCAGGCTGCGGCTGATCAGGACGAAGGCGATGGCGCCGAAGACGAGAAAGAGGACCGTCTGCAGGGCGTTGACCCAAGCCACGCCGCGCATGCCGCCGAAGAAGACGTAGAGCATGACGACGATGCCGACGATGGCGCCGCCAAGCCAGTACGGCACCGCCCCGCCGCTCAGGCTTTCCAGCGTCTGGCCGCCGCCCATCATGCCGATGACGACGTACGGGATCATCATCAGCGTGGTCAGGACAAAAATCACCGTGCCGATGGCGTCGCACTCCCATCGGTCGCGGAAATACTGGACCTGGGTGAGGTACCCGTGTTTTTTTCCGAGGGCCCAGAGCCGCGTGCCGATGAGGAAAATCGTCAGCGGGATGACCAGACCCGAGGACGAAGCCATCAGTCCGTACACCCCGATGCCGCGCTGGTAGGCCAGCCCGCTGCTGCCGAGGATGGCGAAGGCCGTCATGTTGGTGCCGAAGACGGTCAGCAGAAAGACCCAAGGCCCGAGTGAACGGCTGGCCACAAAAAAATCCTCCCGGGAATCCGTTCCCTTCCGGAAGGCGAAAAGCCCCACGTAAAGGACCAGGCCCAGATACACGAAGACGACGGTGGCCGGGATCATGAGTTGTCCTCCTCCTCCTCCTCGAGGTGGGCCGGCCACGCCCATTTCACGAGTAGCGCCATGGTGAGCGCGGCGAGCACGGAATAACCGAGGTGGTACCACAGCCCGGGCGGAAAAAGACCGAAGAGCAGCGGTTCCGTGCGACGCCAGTTCCAGACGTCCTGGTGCAGGGCGTAGACCGCCAGGACCAGCAGAGAGAGCCAGAGGATGCGCGGGTTCATCGGGAAAACGGGGACTGGCGGAGAGGTTGGTTCACCCCGGGGGCACCCTGCGCAGCCGACCGCCTCCGGCACGCATTTCCTCGCACGGACACCCCTCAATCCCTGTCAGGAGAAATCCTCAGCCCGGACTGGAGAAACGCGACACCAGGTCTGGCCCATCACCCGTGGCGACGACGGTGCGGCGCGTCTGGTGGATGGTGAGGGCCGCCCGGCGCCCGGCGCCGGCCGGTGGCGGCGGATTCCGCAGAAAGATTGTCCTCGCGCGTCGGCGGCGCGGCCGGTTAGATCGTGGAGGCATTCTCCGGAAGACCCGCTCCTCTGAAGCCGTTCCGGAATCCCGCTCTGTTCACGACGACATGAAATCCCGCAGTCTTTTCAGCAACCCGGCCCTCGTGGCGGGTGGTGTCCTGTTCACGACCCTGGCTGCCCGGCCGGTCCCGCTCACGGCTGCCGAGGCGCCGCGGCCGGTGCGGGTCCTGTTCAAGGCCCCCGACGGCGGTTCGCCCGAGGCGTCCAAGGCGTACCATGAGATCATCGAGGCGCTCGGCCGCGAAGCTCTTTTTGTCGACTGGATGGAGGAAAAGCAGGCGACCCCGGACGCGGTCCGGTGGTACGACCTGGTGGTCTCAGCCGCGGAAGCCCCGGATGCGGCGGCGGTGCGGTCAGCGGTCGAGGCCCGCGTCAAACCCGAGGTGCGGGAAGCGTGGCGGACATTTCTGGCCACCCGCGAGCCGGAGAAGCGGCGCCCGAGCCCGGATGTCGCCAATTACGAGAAGCGGCCGGAGGCGGTGAGCTTTCAGGAGCCAATGAGTGTGACCGGCTCGATGGCGCGCACGCAGGTGCCGGCGGATCTGGAGCTGCGACTGTTTGCGGCCGAGCCGGACATCCGCAAGCCGATTGCCTTCGCGTGGGACGGGCGTGGGCGTCTCTGGGTGGCGGAAACCGGCGATTACCCGCACGGGGTGGCCCCGGACGGGGTTGGCGGCGACGCCATCCGCATCTGCGAGGACACGGACGGAGACGGCCGGGCGGACCGGTTCACCGTCTTTGCGGACAAGCTGAACATTCCGACCGGGCTGGTGCTGGCGCGGGGCGGGGTGATTGTGTCGCAGCCGCCGCGCTTTCTCTTTCTGAAAGATACGGATGGCGACGACCGAGCGGACGTCCGCGAGGAGATCATGACCGGCTGGGGGATTGGTGACACTCATGCGCAGGCGGCCCAGCTGCATTATGGCTATGACAACTTGATTTACGGCACCGTCGGCTACTCCGGGTTCCGCGGCGTGGTCAAAGGAGGCGGGGAAAAGGGATTTGGCCAGGGGATGTACCGGTTCAAGGCGGATGGGACTGATCTGGAATTCCTCCACCAGTTCACCAACAACACCTGGGGATTCGGCTACAATGCCGCCGGCGACCTCTTCGGCGGCACCGCCAACAACGCTCCCAGTTTCTTCTGCGGCCTGCCCGATACCATCGTGCCTGACGACATGAAGGTCATGACGGCCAAAAAGATCAATGTCGAGGACAAGGCCCACGCCATCACCCCGAACTACCGCCAGGTCGACGTCTTCGGCGGGTACACCGCGGCCGCCGGCCACATGTTCATCGAGTCGTCCAGTCTGCCGGCCCGCCTGCAGGGGCAGGCCATGGTCTGTGAGCCGACCATGAAACTCATCGCTCTCATGGACGTGCAGCCGGAGGGTGCCGGATACGTCGCCCGCGACGGCTTCAACCTGCTTGCCAGCACCGACGAATGGATGTCGCCGGTGTATGCCGAAGTCGGACCGGACGGCGCCATCTGGCTGGCCGACTGGCAGAATTTCATCATCCAGCACAACCCGACCCCGAAGAAGGATTTTGGCGGCTACGACGCCCGTACCGGCGTCGGCGGCGCCCACGAAAACCCGCTCCGCGACCACGAACGCGGCCGGATTTACCGAATCGTCGCCAAGGGCGCGGCCCCGGAAAAAGTGGAGCCGCTCAGCGGGGCGCCGGCCGCCGCCCTGGTCACCGCCCTCGGCAGCGACACCCAGGTCTGGCGCCTGACCGCCCAGCGACTGCTTGTCGAGGGCGGGCACCGCGAGGCCGCCGGGGCCCTGACGGCACGGGTCCGGGCCAACGACGGCTCGGTGGCCGCCATTCATGCGCTGTGGGCGCTGCACGGGCTGGGCGCGCTTGATGGCGCCACCCACCAGGCCGCCCTGCTCGCCAAGGACAGCCGGCTGCGCCGCAATGCGGTGCGCGCCCTCGGTGTCGACGCCGCCGCCCAGTCGCTCTATTTCGGATCCGGCGTGATCAGTGACCCTGATCCGGTCACCCGCCTGGCTGGCTATGTGAAACTCGCCGAATTTCCGACCACGCCCGAGCTGACCACGGCCGCCGCCGCCATCGCGGCCCGTCCGGAGACCCGGGAAGATGAATGGCTCCGCGAAGCGTCCCGGGTCCTCTCAAAAAAACACGGAGGGCTTGATCCCACGGCCGTCGCCCTGCAACCCGGTGATCCCGTCCGCGGGGAGGCGCTCTTTCTCAAGCATCCGACCGGCGCCTGCATCCTCTGTCACGCCCTCAAAGGCAACGGCAGCGCCGTCGGCCCGCCGATGGATGGCATCGGCTCGCGCCTGCCCGCCGACGCCCTGCGCCGCGCGATGCTCGAACCGAACGCCGAACTGGCCAAAGGTTACGAATACCTCCAGGTGTCCCCCATGCCCCCGATGGGACTGGTCCTCCAACCGCAGGAAATCGAAGACGTGATCTCGTTCCTCGGGACATTGAAATAACCAGCGGGATGGGTTCCCGATCAGGGGGCCTTTCTTGATGGCGGCATGCACGCCACCCCACGCGCACCGGGGCTCCTCTCCGGCGCGGTTTTGAGTCAGGAAGACCGGCCCCGCCCCTCTTCGAGAAAATCTTTTGACCGATGGCGGAATCACGCTCATGCTTCTCTTTCGGTCCCAATCCAATTCCCACTTACGGCCATGTCACGAGTCTGCCAAATCACCGGAGCCCGCGCCCGTCGCGGCAATCGCATTCACCACAGCGGTCTCGCCAAGAAACAGGGCGGGATCGGCCTCAATCATGTGAAAAAAGTCGGCCGCACCTTTTCTCCCAACCTGCGTGACAAGCGGGTCTGGGTGCCCGAGCTCAACCGCCATGTGCAGGTGCGCCTGACCGCCCGGGCCCTCAAGACGATGAGCAAGAACGGCGCGTTCAGCACGTTGAAGGAAGCGGGCTTGATCTGACCCGGCGTCCTCCGCACCCTTCGCCCCCCGATCCCAACCCTACAACCCACCAGAACCATCATGGCCTTCTCCACCGTCAGCAAAAAATCCGGCAAGACGTATTTCCTCCACAGCCGCGTCACCGTCCTCAAGGGAGGGCGCGAACAACGGATCTATTTCTTCGCCGGCGAGGCCAAGGAAGGCGCCATCGACAAACTCCCGGACGGGTACATGGTCAGCGAGAACGAACGCACCGGCCTGCCCATCCTCAAGAAGAAGTAAAAGCCCGGGCGGAGGGAAGCCGCTCCCGGCACCCAGGGGCCTGCCCCCGTTTCCCGGGAAATTCCTCGTCTGTTCGCCCGCTCCGGATTACCGGGCGGGCTTTTTCGTGGATTCTCCGCGGTCCTCTGACCGCCCATTCTGCGGTCCCTGCTCCCACCGGGTGTCACGGTCACCATGAACGGTCCCGCTTCGCCTGTTTCCGCCGCATCTCCGCGCCACCCCCATCCGCCATCCCGGGCGGCGGCTCACCCGTCGGCCCGGTGGGGATCCCGGATATCCCGATGGTCGCTGTCCCTCGCGCTCGCCGGAACCGCGGTCGCTGCCGATCCCGAGGCCTGCCCGGCCTCTCCCGAGTGGCGCCAGGCGCACGCGGTTCCGGTCCTTGCCTCCGGCAAACGCCCGTGGGCGATGGAGCCGCTGCCGGCCACGGCGCCGGCCGCCCCGGCGGTCGGTCTGCCTCCGCCGCACTCGGACGCCTGCCGCCACCTGCTGCGCCGCCTGACTTTTGCCCTGACCGGCCTGCCGCCGCGCGACGACGATGCGGCCGCCTTTCTGTCGGATCTGTCGTCGCGGGCGCTCGACCGCACGCTCGACCGCCTGCTGGCCGCTGCCGACACCCCGCAGCGGCTGGCGGAAGTCTGGCTCCGGGCGACCGGTCACGCCGACCGCTGGCCGGATCCGCCGGGTCCCGATCCTCTGCAACCGGCCGAGGCGTGGCGCTACCGCGATTGGGTGGTGGCCAGCCTGCGCGACACGACGGACGTGCGTCGGCTGGCCCGACTGACGCTGGCCGGCGACAGCGAGCCCGGTTCCGCCTCGGGCGGTCCCGACCGTTCCGGGCTGCTGGCCACGTTCTGGCACGTGACCACGGCCCGGGTCTCCCCTGATTTTGAAGAAACGGTGGTACGCTGGAGCGCGCGCCAGGCGGAGCGTACGGCGGGCACCTTTCTCGGGATCGACCTGACCTGCGCCCGCTGCCACGATCACCCGGCCCTGCCGCTCCCGTCCGCGGAGGCGGCCGGGCTGGTCGCCATTTTTGCGCACACCCAGGCGTTCGAGCGCGGACCGGACGGGGCGCCGACCCTCAAGCAGGT
>JALRGF010000398.1 GCA_023253495.1 Verrucomicrobiales bacterium | reverse complement strand
AACCGCACCTGTGGACACCCCGTAGCGGCCGGTCGCCCGGACCTCGTGCCGCCCGAGCGGCACCCCGGCAGCCACCTCCACCTTGAAACGTCCGCCTTCCACGTGGGTGGCGGTCAGACCCGGATGCGAAAACCGGAGCTCGCGCACGTCGTCCAGGTCCGCCCCGACCAGCGTGACGTCAACCGCCGCGCCCGCCTGACCGCCGCGCGGTGCCAGAGCATCGAGCCGGGCGGTCGGCAACTGGCCAAAAACCGCGGCGCCGCAGACGCCCCACCCGGCAAGAACGAGCGGGGCCCACCGGCCCGGTGAAAGTCGTGCCATATCAGTGGTTGAAGAGGAATTCCTTGGAGTTGATGAGCGCCCAGATCAGGTCCTCCCAGGCCGCAGCACTCGCCTGCCGGGCCTCCAGATACTCCAGCGCCTTCCGCGTTTCCTCTTCCCCCGCCGGCCGGCCGTAAGCGGTCAGAAACAACCGGCGCACCCGCTCCGCGGGCGCCGCCCCATCCGCCGCCAGTTGCGCCGCCCGCCCCTCGGCACTGGTCAGCTTTTCCTGCACGCCCTTGGAATTGAGCAGGTGCAGGCTCTGGGCCAGACTGCTGTCCTGCGACCGCTCGCACTCGCAGGCACTCGCATTGTCCGGCCGCCCGAAGACCGTGAGGAAATAGCTCGAGCTGTTGAAGGCATCGTCGGGCAGGGCGACGGCCCGCGACCCGGACGGACGGCTGGGAAATTTCGTCGGCACCCCGGTCACCGTGTCAATGGCATCGAGCAATACCTCCGCCGGCAGCCGCCGCGGGAAAAACCGGCTGTAATTCTGGCGGTCGGCGACGTTGTGTTCGTTCGGGTCGCTGCTCAGCTGGTACGTGCTGCTCGTGCACAGCACCCGAATCAATGCCTTGAGGTCAAAACCGCTGCGCACAAACGACTCCGCCAGCGCGTCCATCAGGGCCGGGTTCGACGCCGGGTTGGTCAGGCGCAGGTCGTCCTCCGGCTCCACCAGGGCCCGCTGGAAAAAATGCTTCCAGTACCGGTTGGCCAGCATGCGCGCGAAAAACGGATTTTCCGGCGCGGTGAGCCAGGCCGCCAGCGCCGGCCGCGGGTCGTCCTGCGGGGCAAGATCCAAGGTCGGCCCGCCGAGCGGCGTCGGTTTGACCGGTTTTTTTGTCTTCGGGTTTTCCGCGCTCGCCTCGCCCCACTGGTGAAACACTGCCTCCTCGCCCGGTTCGTCCGCCGGCTTGCGCGCCACCGTCGAGAAAAAGGCCATGAAGCCGTAATAGTCCTGCTGGCTCCATTTTTCGTACGGGTGGTGGTGGCACTGGGCGCACTGGAGCCGCTGCCCGGCAAACACCTGGGCCACATCCTGCATCTGCTCCTGCGGCTTCGTCACCGCCCGGTACCAAGCGGCCGGCGGGTTCGAACTCGCGCTCCCGGAAGCGGCAATCACCCGGCTGACGAGCTGGTCAAACGGCGTGTTGCGGTTGATCTGGTCGCGCAACCAGGCATGGAAGGAATACGTGACCTGAGCCGGCGCCCCCTCACGGCGGTTGCGCAGCAGCGAGGCCCATTTCCCGGCGAAATACTCCGCATGGTCGGTCCCGGCCAGCAGGCGGTCGACCGCCGCCTCGCGCTTCCCCGCATCCGTATCGGCCAGAAACGCCTCGGCCTCGGCGGCCGTCGGCAGGCGCCCGGCAATGTCCAGCGTGACCCGGCGCAGGAACGTGGGGTCGTCACAGAGACCGCTCGGCGGCAGACCGAGAGTGCGCAGTTTGGCGAAGACGTGGGTGTCGACAAACGTCCGCTCGGGCGGGAATTCCCCGGCCGGCGCCCCCAGCGGAATGGTCGCACGGAACACCCCGACATGCTCCTGGTAGCGCACCATGACCGCCGCATCACCGGTCATTTTCGCCGTGGTCACCAGGCCCCGGGCATCGACCTCAGCCATGTCGCGCGCCCCGCTTTCATACTGGGCGATCCCGGTGATGTCGCGCCAGGTGCCGTCGGAATAATGCGCGGTCACCTGCAGCTGCTGGGTCGCCTCGGGTGACAGCAGCCGCTCCGCCGGGAAAACGGAAAGGCTCACCGGATGCGGCTCGCCCGGCTCCATCGGCGGCATCCCCTGCTCCATCCAGCGGACCAGCGTCAGATAATCCGGGCTGCCGCGCTCCAGGCGTGCCCCGCCACCGTGCGGCATTTCACCGGTGCCCTTGAGCAGCAGCAGACTGTTCTCGGGCGCGGCGGGAAAGAGCCGGCGGCCGCGCGATTCGTGGACCAGATACTCATAGTCCTCCGCCGGCTCAAAGCCGAGCAGCGACAGCTTGAAGCCGTTCTGGCCTTCGCTTTTGCCGTGGCATCCGCCGCCGTTGCATCCATATTTGGTCAGAACAGGAACGATGTCGTGCGTGAAACTCGCCCGGCGCCACTCCGACGCCCCGGTCACCGCCACCGTCACCCCGGCCGAAACCCCCTCGGCCATCACCGCCGTGAGCGTGGCCGTTCCGTCGGCCAGCGGCGTCGCCTGCCCGGCCGCACTGACCGCCAGCACCCCGGGCGGATCGATCTTCCACGTCACGGCACGGGTCACGTCCGACTCGCGGCCGTCCGCCGAGCGGGCGGTGGCAATCAGCTGCAGGGTGGCGTCGCGTCCGGCCAGCGTCGCCGTCCGGCCTTCCGGCGCCCCGGTGTGCAGGTGCAGGGTGACCGGAACCGCGGCCGCCGGGGCCAGCGTGAGAAGGAAAAGCACGGTCTTCATGAAATAAGTTCCTTGAGGGGCTGGTAGGCGCCGTCCACGAGATAGTGCGGCCGTCCGGTGAGGTCCGGAACCGTCGTGGTATTGGGATTGATGCCGAGCGCGTGGTAGACGGTGGCGAAAATTTCCTGGAAATGAACCGGCCGGTCGGCCACCTCGCCGCCCAGCCGGTCGGTCGCCCCGATCACCTGACCGGTCTGCAAGCCGCCGCCGGCGAGCAGGGCGCAGGACACATTCGGCCAGTGGTCGCGACCGCCCTGGGCGTTGATCCGCGGGGTGCGGCCGAACTCTCCCCACGTCAGCACCGTCACATCTCGCTCCATGCCGCGCTCATGCAGGTCTTCGACCAGCGCCGACAACGCCTCGTCCAGATCCGGAAGGTTCTGCCGCGCAATGCTGAAATTGTTGCCATGCCAGTCCCAGAAACTGTAGCTCAGCGTGACCACCCGCACCCCGGCCTCAACGAGGCGGCGGGCCAGCAGAAACTGCTGGTTGAGCCGCGGCGCCGCATCGCCCTGAATCGCCTCCGTCCCCTTGCCATAGCGGGCCCGGATCTTTTCCGGCTCGCTCGAAACGTCCAGCGCCTGAAGCAGCCGCGACGACGTCAGGATGTCAAACGCCTGCGTCTCAAACTCATCCAGCCCGGCCATCGCCCCGGTTGCGTCAGCCTCCCGCCGAAACGAGTCGAACGCCCGGAGCAACGCCCGCCGGTCCGACAGCCGCTCAATGCTGATCCCGTTGAGCGTCATGTCGTCCTTCACGCTGCCCAGCGGCATGAACGGGCTGTGGCCGACCCCGAGAAAGCTGTTCCGCCCTTGGTTGTAGGGCGTGTGCTGCATCCGCTGCGACAGATTCACATACGACGGCACGGAGGCCCCGGCCGTCCCCTGCAGCTTCGAGACCACCGAACCGATTTCCGGCCAGCCGCCCGGCGGCTGGTTTTCATTGAGCCTTCCGGTGACGCACTGGAACGATTCGTGACGGTCCTTGGCCCCGACCACGCTGCGCACAAAAGCCAGTTTGTCCGCCATCTTCGCCAGCCGCGGCAGGTGTTCACAGATGCGGATCCCGGGTACCGACGTCGCGATTTCGGAAAACTCCCCCCGGATTTCCGCCGGCGCGTTCATCTTCAGGTCAAACATGTCCTGATGCGGCGGCCCGCCCGGCAGATAGACCAGAATCAACGCCTTCGAGGAACTGCCGCGCCGCAGCCCGGCTTCGGCCCGCAACAGGTCGGAAAAACTCAGGCCACCCAGCCCCAGCGCCCCGAGGCGCAGAAAGGATCGGCGGGTCAGGCCGTCACAAAACGACGGCGAAGCGGCATCACTGGTCAGGGTCAGCATGAAATCAAAAAGGATCTCCCCTCAGCCCACCAGCTCCGGCATCGGCCGGTATTGTTCATCCACCAGATAGCGCGGCCGCCCGTTCAGGTCGTTGACCGTCGCCGTGCGCGTGTCAATCCCCATCGCATGGTAGAGCGTGGCGAACACCTCCTGAAAATCCACCGGCCGCGCCACCGCTTCCCCCCCGAGGCGGTCGGTCGCCCCGATCACCTGGCCATGCGTCATGCCACCGCCAGCCAGCGCCGCACACGACACCCGCGGCCAATGGTCGCGGCCACCCTCTTTGTTGATCTGCGGCGTCCGCCCGAACTCTCCCCACACCACCACCGACACATCCTTGTCCAGCCCCGTGGCATGCAGGTCGTCGACCAAGGCCGTCAGCCCGTGGTCCAATTGCGGAAACACCTCGCGGGCCTGCCCGAAATTGTTGTTGTGCCAGTCCCAGCGGTTGAACCCGATCGTCACGCACCGCACCCCGGCCTCCACCAGCCGCCGCGCCATCAGAAACTGCTCCGGACACTCCGGCCCGCCGTCATCCCGGCACTTCATCGTCCCCCCGCCATACCGCGCCCGCACCGCCGGATCCTCCCGGTCCAGATTGAGCGCCTCGGCCAGACGGCTCGACGTCAACACCCCCATCGCCTGCTGCTGGAACGCATCCATCGCCCCCAGCATCCCGCTCGCATCAATGTCCCGCCGCAAGGAGTCAAAACTCTCCAGCAACGCCCGCCGATCCCGCAACCGGTCCAGCGTGATGTCGTTCAACACCAGATCACTCGCCCCGCCACCATTCGGCTGAAACGGCGCGTGCGCCGGCCCCAGAAAACCCGGCTGCCCGGGGTCCGCCCACGGCGCATGTCCCATCTTCGGCGACAACCCGACAAACGCCGGCATGCCCGGCGTCGCCTGACCATGCAGCCGCGACACATACGACCCGATGCTCGGCCACCCGCCCGCCGGCGCATTCACCCGCGGCCGCCCCGTAAAACACTGGCCCGACGCATGCTCCCCGGTCGAACCCACCACCGACCGGATAATCGAAAACCTGTCCATCCGCTCCGCCATCTTCGGAAACAGCTCGCCGATCTCAATGCCCGGAACTTTGGTCCGGATCGGCCGGAACTCGCCCCGGATCTCCGCCGGAGCCTCCATCTTCAGATCCCACATGTCCTGATGCGGCGGCCCTCCCGGCAGAAAAATCATGATCACCGCCTTGGAGCCCCCGGCCACCCCCACCCCCGACTCCGCCCGCAGAATCTCCGGCATCGCCAGTCCCCCCAGACCCAACGCCCCGATACGCAAGAACCCGCGGCGGGATACGCCATCACAGAAACGGGAGGTCCGGGATCCGGTAATACGGAGCATGGTGTCTGTTGGTTCAAGTGCTTCGGCCGCCTCCATCCCGCGACCCCTCAGGAATCTCCCACACTAATGGAAACGCCCGCCCGGCGTCAACATTTCCCCCCTCAGGCAATACCTGAGAAATGCAGCGGAAGGAACCCCATAACTGTTTTTATGAACATTCAAGGGGCCCGTTCCTCGACGTCCGGACAGGTACCATACCCAGCGCGCTACATTGTACGCAAGAACACTTGCCTGCTTCCGGGGCTTCCCGGGACTTCCTGTTGGACAGGTACCATGCTGCGTCCCTGTTGGACAGGTACCATGCTGCGTCCTCTTCGCATGAACTGTATTTGTGAACAATTATGCCGATCCGGCCGCCAAAAGCGGACAGGTAACCTGTTCTTCTTCCGTGCTGCGTTTCCCTTTTCCCAATCTTCCGTCCATGCCGTCCCTCTTCCCGGCGGGCCGCAGTTGCGCGGTCGCGGGGCCCCTGCTACGCCTGTGGGATGAGTCGATCGGTGGTTCTTCTTTTTTCCGGGCAGGGAGCGCAGCGCGTGGGAATGGGCAATGATCTGGTGGCGGCGTATCCGGCGGCGGCCTCGTTGTTTGACGAGGCGCGGGCGTTGCTGGATTTTGACCTGACCGGGGTGATGGCGTCCGGTCCGGAGGCAGAGCTGACGCGGACCGGCTATTGTCAGCCGGCGTTGTACTTGCATGGGCTGGCGGTGCTGGCGGTGCTGCGCGAGCGGGTGCCGGGTCTGGTGGTGGCGGCGTGCGCCGGGTTGTCGCTGGGCGAGTTCACCGCGCATGCGGCGGCGGGCACGTTTTCGTTTGCGGACGGCCTGCGGCTGGTGGCGGCGCGCGGGCGCTTCATGGATGAGGCGTGTGCGGCGGCGGCCGGTGCCATGGCGGCGATGATCGGGGGTGAGGAGGCGGCGGTGCGGGAGCTGGCGGCCGAGTGTGACGTGGATGTGGCCAACCTCAATGCGCCCGGCCAGATTGTGTTGTCCGGCAGTGAGGCGGGTATTGCGCGCGCCGTTGCGGGGGCCAGGGCCCGCGGCATCCGCCTGGCCAAGCCGTTGGCGGTGGCGGGTGCCTACCACAGCCGCCTGATGCGTCCGGCCCAGGAGAAGCTGGCGGCCGAACTGGCGGCGACCTCCCTCCGGCCGCCGTCGGTGCCGGTGATTTCGAATGTCACGGCGGGGCCGGTGGCCGAGCCATCGGAAATCCGACGCACGCTGGAAGCCCAGGTCACCGGGTCGGTGCGCTGGAGTGAATCGATGCAGTATCTCCGCCGCTGCGGCCACGATCTGTTTCTGGAATTGGGCCCGGGCGGGGTGCTCGCCGGTCTGATGAGTCGCATCGACAAATCGGCGCGCGTGCTCTCAATCGAGGACACCGCTTCACTGGAAAAGGCGGTGGCCGAGCTGAACGCCTGATCACCCGGTGCGCCGGACGTCCACCCCGACCAGCAGCCACGGCTCGCCGGCCGCCCACGTCACTCCGCGCAGCGGGCTGACATCGAGGAAATCGCGCCCCCAGGCCACTGTGATGTGACGGTCGCCCGGGAGCAGGTTGTTGGTCGGATCAAGGTCGATCCATCCCAGTTCCTCGCCGCAGAACAACGAGACCCAGGCGTGCGACGCGTCGGCGCCGACCAGTTTTTCCTGGCCGGGGGGTGGCTCGGTCTCGAGGTATCCGCTGACGTAGCGGGCCGGCAAGCCGAGCGACCGCAGGCAACCGATCATGACGTGGGCGAAATCCTGGCAGACGCCGCGGCGCTGATCGAAGGCGGTCAGGACCGGCGTGGCCACATCCGTCGCCACCGGGTCGAACGTGAAATCGGTGAAAATCCGCCGGTTCAGGTCGGCGGCCGCCTCCAGCGCCGGCCGCCCCGGCTCGAAACTCTTCCGCGCATAAGCAGCCAGCCGTTCGTCAGGCCCCACCAGGGGCGAGGCAAAGCGGAATTCCGTGGCCATTACCGCGCCCGCCGCTCCGTCGCCACGCGTCGCTTCCACCAGATCCTCCCAGCGCGGGGCGGAGGCCGGATCGGGCGCCGGCGGCGCCTCCACTTCGACGTAACTGCGCGCCACCACCTCAAGCTGGGTGTGCGGCGCGGCCTGTTCGAAATACACCGACTGGTTACCGTACGCGTCGACCCGCGGCACCCGCACCACCGGCTCCGGCTGGATGTCGATCTCATGCCACGGACAGGACTGGTGCGGCAGGGCACGCGGGCCGAGACGGGCCCGGTGGTGCGACACGGTCACCGGCCTTTCGTAGGTGTAGAGCGTGCGGTGGACGATGTGGTAGCGCATGGGACGGCGGTCGGTTCACCGGACCTTGGGCAGGGCGTGGTTGAAATAGTGGGCGGTCAGAAGTTCGGAGAAGCTTTCGAGGCCGTGGCCGAGCGACTGGCAGACGGCGGCGACCCGCTGGGCGGCGGCGGCGGGGTCCATGGCGGCGAGTGATTGCAGGCTGAAGCTTGAGAGCGCCGAGAGCAGCTGGTCGGCGGCCTCCTTTTCCCGCAGGGAGCCGGCGGGGCCGGTGTCGCGCGGGAGCTGGGCGGTCTGGCGGGCGAGCCAGTGGAGCTGGAAGGCGGTCGAGCGCGGGTTGGATTCGTCGGCGATGAGCAGGTCCATGACCGGCAGGAACTGGGGGGCGGCGACGTACAGGCGGCGGTAGGTCATCACACTGTCGCAGAGTTCGAGCAGGGGCGGAAGAAAGGCGGAGGGACGCTCGCCGGCGCGTGCGGTTTCGCCACACAGCTCGAGCCCGTTGAGGGCGCGTTCGACGCGGCGGCCGAGCTGGAGAAAGCGCCATCCGTGGCCCCGGGTCATGTTTTCCGCCTCCATGCCCGCGAGGGCGGCCAGTCCGAGGATCAGGCTGTCGAGCTGGTCGAGCAGGGCCGCCGGGGTGGCCAGACCGGGGTCAACCGGGACCGCCAGGGTGTCGAGCCGGTTGACCAGGCGCCACATGTCGTCGGACAGCCGGTCCCGGGCCGCCGAGGCGTTGAAGCGCAGGCGCCGGGCGAGAGCGGGCACGGCATCGGGTGCCCCGGGGTCGGCGAGCAGCGGGCGCAGGCGGTCGAGCGCCGGCCGCCCGGCCTCTTCCCGGCCCGGGCGCGGCAGTTCCCGGGTCCGCTCGAGCAGGTGGAGCACGACCTCGAGTTCGGTGGCCTGCTGTCCGGTTTTTTCGCCGGCGTGGCGGCGGAGGGCGGAGCGCACGAGGCGGACGACGTGTTCGAGCCGCTCGGCGTGGCGTCCCATCCAGAACAAATGATCGGCCTGCCGGCTCGGCACACCCGCGGCCGGACGGGCCGGGCGGATGACGACCGGGGGTGCGGGGGCGGACGGACCGCAGTCCGGCTCGTGACCGAGCACCCAGGTGTCCTTGCTCAGGCCGCCGTACTGCATCGTCACCACCGAGCCGGCCGCGTCGCGGCTGACGCGGGTCAGGCCACCGGGCATCACCTGTGGTCCCTCCGGACCGGCCAGCACAAAGGCCCGCCAGACGAGCCGGCGCGGCTCCAGCCGACCTTCATGCCACGTCGGCATGGTCGACAGCCGCAGTGGTTCCTGGGCCACGAAGGAATCCGGATCCGCTGCCACCCGCTCCAGCACCGCCCGCTTCGTCGGCTCGTCCGCCTGCGCCAGAAACACCGGATCAAAAGGCTGTCCGACAAAGGCGTTCTTGATCACCCAGCGGTCGCGCTCGGCCAGCACCGCCTGCCGTTCCGCCCGCTGGCCGAGCCACCAGGTGGTCGCCTGCGGCAGCCGCAACTCCTCTCCGAGCAGGTGCCGGCACAGGCCGGGCAGAAACGGAAACAACGCCGCTGTCTCAACCACCCCGGTGCCCAGGGCGTTGGCCACCGTGACGTGGCCGGCCCGGCACGCTTCGGCCAGACCGGCCACCCCCAGCCAGGCGTCGGCCCGCAGCTCCAACGGATCGCAGCAGACGTCATCGACCCTCCGGATGATCACATCGACCCGCCGCAGGCCTTCCAGCGTCTTCAGGTAGACCCGGCGGTCGCGCACGGTGAGGTCCGCTCCCTCGACCAGCGGAAACCCGAGGTACCGCGCCTTGAAGGCGTGCTCGAAATACGTCTCGTTGAACGGCCCGGGGCTGAGCAGCACGACCATCGGCTCGCCGCGCATCGACGGTGCCCACGACCGCAAGGCCTCGCGCTGGGTCTCGAAAAAGTCCGCGAGGGGCCGCACCCCGCAGTCGCGGAAAATACCCGGCCACACCCGGGCCAGGACGGTGCGGTTTTCCAGCGCATACCCCTTGCCGGAAGGGGCCTGGGCGCGGTCGGCCAGCACCGTCCAGCGACCATCGGGACCCCGGGCAAGGTCGCACCCGAGCATCATGAGGCGCGGCGCGCGCCCGTCCGAGCCCCAGGCCTCGCGCAGGTAGCCGGGATTGCCGAGGACGATCGATGGCGGCACCCAGCCGTCGCGCAGCAGCCGCTGCGGCCCGTACCAGTCGTCCAGAATGGCATTGAGCAGCCGCAGCCGCTGGCCGAGCCCGGCCGCAACCTCTTCAAATTCCCCGTGCCCGACGAGCAGCGGCAAAGCGTCCAGCTGCCAGGGCCGCGCCACCCCGCGGGCGTCCGAATAGACGTTGTAGGTCGCTCCGTGATCGCGAAGAAGACGGGCCATTTCCTCCCGCCGACGGCCCCAATCGACCGCTGACCACCCGGACGTGGCGTCGGCCAGCGCGCGCCACTCCGGGCGCACCGTTCCCCCGTCGTCCAGCACCTCATCCCAGCACCCGGCCGGCGGACGGTACCCGGACAACCAATGGCCCGGCGGCACCACGGCCGGAATCAGGGCAGAGTCGGCAAGGTCGGCGGCTGGGGGTGACATCGGGGCGGATCGAGGGGCGACGCTGGACGGAAGTCCGTCTTTGTCCAGCAGGGCGCGTGCCATCCGCCGCCCCCGGCCACGCCGCGGACACCGGTTGAGCCTCCGCCTTCCCCGGCCCACCGGCACTTTCGGTCGGGCCACCGGACCGTTCCGACTACGGCAGCGGCTCGCCGGTGCCGGCGTAAATCCATTTCACCACGCGCCCGTGCCTCATCAAGGCCAGCGCTTCGGCCGGAAACTCGCCGAAAATCGTCCGCGCCCGGTAGCGCACGCTCACCGCCCAGTACGGCTCACCGCCGACCTCGCGGTAGCGCACCGGCCCCCATCCGAGCACCGTGCCGGCCGGTGGTTCCGCGTTCTTTTTCGTCCGCTGGCGCTCGGCGATGCTTTCGACCACCGCGGGCACCGTCGCATCGCTCATCGCCACCGGCTTCGGACCGATGGTGGCCAGCGCCCCGGCGGGCGGTCCGGGACCGCCACCCGCCGCCACCGTCGAGAGCGCCGCCCCGGCGGCCGCCGCCTCGCGCCGCGCCGCCGCCCGCAACGACTCGACTTCCGCCCGCTTGCGGCGCTTGAAGTCCTCGTAAACGTCACTCAGAACATCCTGAAAATCGGTCGCGTCCATCGGAACCGCGCCGCGCATGACAGCTTCCCGGCTCGGCGCAATGACCAGCGAGCCATCGGGCGTGCCGGCGAGCGCATACACCTTCCGCCCCGCCTCCAGCCGGCTCGTCCCGACACCGCCGGTCAGCTTCAAGGTGGCCGGCGCCTTCAGGGTGACCTGCCGTGGAAACGCCGAGGGCGGTATCTTCTTCCACCCGCCCACCAGGGTCTCGATCGGCTGAAACTCGGGCATCGGGTAGCGCGCCTCCAGCTCGCGGTCCTGCGCCGACGCCGCGTCCACCCCCGCCGCCCGTTTCCCGCCCGCCGCGACGACCGGCAGCCCGCCCGGCAACGACTCCGGACCGGGCGCCTCCGCCGGCGCTTCCCCGGGTGCGGTCAGGCGGCGCGCCTGCCGCTCGACCTCAGGATAATACTTCCACACGCCGTAGCCGGCGGCGGCCAGGATCAGAAGCCAGATGAAACGCTTCATGGACAGAAAAGACGAGGGCCGAACCGGTCACCGGACGACATCCTCCCGCATCAGATCATCCAAGCCGATCCCGCCCCGCGCTTCAACAGACAATGATCATCCTTCATCCTTCATTCTTCATCTTTTTCCCTTCGCCCTTTTCCTCTCCCGCCCCCGAAACACGCTTGCAACGCGCCGCGCTCTGCTAAGCTGACCCTTCGCGCCGTGGAGCGGCGCGCGACCCCACCAGCCCGCACCCATGAATGCCGAAAAGGCCGCTCTCAGCTATCTGCACACGTTTTCCGATGACGTCCGCGACGAGGCTGATGAGCTGCGCCGCAGCGGGGCGGTGAAGGAAATCTTCGGCCATTTCCAGGCGTTCCAGACGCGCGTGCGCATCGGAGCCCAGCTCTTCCAATGCACGTTCAAGTTCCAGGATCCGAAATGGATCGGCTCCATGAACAGCAAGGCGGAAAGCACGGCCCCGCTCTGCGCCTCGATGCAGGAATACCTGCACCGCGCCGGCGAGCTGCCCGCCACCCCGATGCACGAGGACGAGGAGACCTTCGACGACCTCGTGGAAAAAAAACTCGGCCGGAAGCTGGAGACCAAAGAAACCGACTTCCTCGGCAAAATCGAAGGCCGCTACACCAAGTGGCTGCAGAAGGGCGATGTGATCGACCACGACATGGTCCGCCTGCACCCGCGCTGGCCGGTCGAGGGGTTTGACGCGCTTTCGCTGTGGCCGGCGCATGAACCGCCGGAGGACGTCCTCGAATTCTGGAACTACTGCGCCTACGCCCTGGTGAAGAAAAATCTCGCGTGGCCACCGTTCATGAATGCCGTCACCGACCTCGACGCCACCCGGCAGCGATTCAGCGCGTGGGAACGCGAGGCGGAACTGGCGCGCTGGCGCGAACGGACCGCCAAGGCCGTTTTTGACGAAGCCCCGCCGCCACGGCAGCCGGCCGCCTTCCGCCTGCTCGTCACCCCGCGCGACGCCCGCCCGCAGGTCCGCCGCGGTGACGAGGGCGCCCCGTGGCGGCCGCTCGACTTCGTCACCCTCCGCGAGGAGGACGAACGCGGCGAACTCGCCCTGGACCCGGCCTCCGCCCTGCTCTGGGCACGGCTGCGCGAACATTGGAAATTCGCCGAACGCCAGGACCTCCGGCTCGACCTCGAGGAAAACCGGCGCTTCCTCGGCCGCCTGCTCGCCGAGCCCGCCCTCGCCTCACAACTCGTCTCGCTCGACGACGATCCGCTGCAGCAAATCCCCGGCCGCCTCCACTGGACGGCCACCGCCCCGGCCGTGGAAGGCGACCCCTACATCCTTCAGCTCACCACCGCCGATGGCGACGCCATCACCCACACCCTCACCGTGCTGCCCGGCCGCGAGACGCTCTACCTTTCCGACGACGTCGTCTTCACGGGCCCACGGCCGTGGCTGC
This sequence comes from Verrucomicrobiales bacterium, assembly GCA_023253495.1. Lineage (GTDB taxonomy): Bacteria > Verrucomicrobiota > Verrucomicrobiia > Verrucomicrobiales > V1-33 > CAJBME01. The sequence continues at coordinate 7,171 of JALRGF010000398.1, read as the reverse complement.
CCGGCGCCGAACTCGACCCCCGCCACGAACTGCCCGCCGAAATCGTCGAAACCAGCCAGGGCGTCGATTTCCTCGTCCGCCTCGGTGTCGAACTGCCAGCCCCCCTGGCCGCCCGCGTCGTCGGATCGCCGATGCACGCCGAAATCCGGCTGCATCTCACCGACCGGAAATTCTCCTCCGACAGCGAATACCTGTTTGCCGAAGTGACGGCCGCCGACCCGGACGGCCAACGCCGCGAATTTCTCAGCGGCAGCGAATGGGAAGTCGAATCCGAACCACACCCCGAACGCGGCCAGATCGTGCGCTATGACCGCGCCCTGCTCCGCCGGTTTCCCGGCCTGCTGGAACCCCTCGGACTGACCTGGGACAGCCCCAACCGCCGCTTCCGGGTGAAACTGACCAAGGCCTTTCCGGAGAAATTCCACGCCTGGGTGAGCGGGCTGCCCGAGGGCGTCACCACTGCGATGGACGCCACCCTGGCCAGCGTGATGGCGGATCCGCACAAGGCCAGTGTCACATTCGACGTCCAACCGGCCGCGGAAAAGGGAGCCATCGACTGGTTCGACCTCAAGGTCGTCCTCGAAATCCCGGGAGCCGATCTCTCCCACGACGACCTGCGCGCCCTCGTCGAAGCCCGCGGCGGATTCGTGCGGCTGAGCGACGGGCTCTGGCACCGGCTCGACATGAACCTGCCTCAGGGCGAGGCCGCCGCCGTGGCCGAACTCGGCCTCGACCTCTTTGACCTCAGCGGCGAGCGGCACCGGCTGCACGTCCTCCAGCTCAGCTCGCCGGCCGCCCGCGACATCTTTGATTCCGACACCTGGAACCGCCTCTGCGACCGTGCCAGCGCGCTCAAACTCAGCGTGCGCCCGGCGCCGCCAGCCAACCTCCAGGCCACCCTCCGGCCGTACCAGATCGAGGGGTTCCATTTCCTCGCCTACCTGTCCACCAACCGCTTCGGCGGCATCCTGGCCGACGACATGGGCCTGGGCAAAACCGTCCAGGCCCTCTGCTGGCTGCTCTGGTTGCGCGAACAGGCTGCCGCCGAGGCCGCCGCCAGCACCACCGGCGAAGCGTCCGCCGGCGCGACCGACCCCGCTGCCGCCCCGCACCTGCCCGCCTCCCTGGTCGTCGCCCCCAAATCCGTACTCGACGTCTGGGCCGGCGAATGCGCCAAATTCGCGCCGCACCTGCGCGTCCAGGTCATCCGCAGCAAGGAGGAACTCGACATGGCGCGCTTCGACCGCCATGAGATCGACGTTCTTGTGCTCAATTACGCCCAGCTCCGCGTCAACCACGAGAAGCTCAAGTCGCGCCGCTGGCTGAGCATGATCCTCGACGAGGGCCAGCAGGTCAAAAACCCCGATTCCCAGGCAAGCCGGGCCGCCCGCGACCTGCCCAGCGACCAGCGCCTCGTCCTCACCGGCACCCCGATCGAAAACCGCCTGCTCGACGTCTGGTCGCTCATGGCCTTCGCCATGCCCGGGGTGCTCGGGAGCCGGAAATATTTCACCGACCGCTTCGACCGCCGCAAGGACCAGCAGGCGCACGTCCGCCTCGGCGCCCGCCTCCGTCCGTTCCTCCTCCGCCGCACCAAGGGCCAGGTCGCCCTCGACCTGCCGCCCCGCACCGAAGAAGACGTGCTCTGCAAGCTCGAACCGGAACAGGAGGAACTCTACGAGGCGGAACTCGCCCGCATCCAGAGCGTGCTGCTCGGGTTCAAGAGCGACGACGCCCTGCGCAAGAACTCGTTCGTCGTCCTCCAGGGCCTCATGCGGCTGCGTCAGATCTGCTGTCACCCGGCGCTCATCGACCCCAAACACGCCGAAGCTGAAAGCGCGAAATTGTCGGCTCTGTTCTATCTGCTCGACCAGCTCCGCGACGCCGGCCACAAGGTGCTCGTCTTCTCCCAGTTCACCTCGATGCTTTCCCTCATCCAGGAACGCCTGGTCAAGGAGGAGCGCCCGCATTTCCTGCTCACCGGCCAGACCAACAACCGCCAGGAAGTCGTCGCCGGCTTCCAGGAATCTCCCGACCCCTCCGTTTTCCTGCTCAGCCTGAAGGCCGGCGGCAGCGGTCTCAACCTCACCGCCGCCAGCTACGTCGTGCTCTACGACCCATGGTGGAACCCGGCCGTCGAAGCCCAGGCGATCGACCGGACCCACCGCATCGGCCAGACTCACCCGGTCATCGCCTACCGCCTGCTCGCCCGCAACACCATCGAGGAAAAAATCCGCGTCCTCCAGCAGCAGAAAAGTGAACTGATCAGCGGCGTGCTCGGCGAGGAGAGCTTCACCCGGAACCTCAGCCTTTCCGACGTCCAGTTCCTCTTCGACCGCGAGGAGCAAGCCTGACCCGCCGATGCGCCTGGACCGCCTGCTCGCCAACCTCGGCTACGGATCACGCCGCGAGGTCGCCGACTTTTTTCCCTCCGGCCGTCTGACGCGGTCAGACGGGCGCGCGGTCACTTCGGCCACCGAGCGCGTCCCGCAGGCCGAATTGCGCCTCGACGGTGAGCCGCTCGACCCGCCGGCGCCGCTGACGCTGGTTCTGCACAAGCCGGTCGGCGTCGTCTGTTCGCACGACGGCGACGAGGGGGCGCTGGTCTACGGGTTGCTGCCGCCGCGGTTCGGGAAGCGTCACCCCGCGCTGTCGACGGTCGGGCGGCTCGACAAGGAGACGTCCGGCCTGCTGCTGCTCACTGATGACGGCGGGCTGCTGCACCGTCTGATCTCCCCGAAAAAGGCGGTGTGGAAGAGGTACGAGGCCACGCTGGCGCGACCTCTGCGGGGGGATGAGGGTGCGCTTTTCGCCAGCGGCACGCTGATGCTCGACCACGACCAGAAACCCTGCCTGCCGGCGCGGCTGGAGGTGGTCGGCCCCCGGATGGCGCGGCTGTCGATCGTCGAGGGCCGCTATCATCAGGTCCGGCGCATGTTTGCCGCGGCCGGAAACCACGTGGAGTCGCTGCACCGGATCAGCGTGGGCGGCCTGACCCTCGGCGATCTCGCCCCCGGTCAGTGGCGCCCGGCCACCGCCGCTGATCTGGCCGCGGTGGAAAACCGCAGCCCCGCCGGTTCGCCGTAACGCACGCTTTCAGGGCACGCTTTCCAGCCGCCGCGAGGTTTCCGGCAGGCATTTTCCGGTGTCCGCCAACTCCCGCGTCTCCGACCACGGACGGAGGTTGCGCCGGGCGCTTCCGGAACCACAATGACGTTGCTCTTTTTGCCCACGCCGCCCCCATCCTCAACGGCCGAACTGGCCGCTTCCGCGCTCGGCGGTGCGGACGGGGGAGCGTGCCTGCGCGTCGGCCCCGGCCGCTGGATCATGGCCTGCGGGCCATTCCGCCGGGCGGCGGCGGCGCCACCCGGGGAGATTGCTTTTTATCGCAATGATTTTGCGCTGTCCTCGCCGGAGCCGTGGTTCCTGCCGTCGGCGGCCTGGGAAACGGATGCGCCTCCGGCGGCCGCGCCCGAGCCGCTCGCGGTCGCCTGGGATCCACTCGCCCGCGATGGTTTTGCCGCGGAGCTGGAGGCGGTGCTCGCCGGGCTCGGCGACGGCCGGTGGCGCAAGGCGGTGCTGGCGGTGCCGGAAACCGGGCGCCTCACCGCCGGCGGGGCCGCCACCATCGCGCGCCGCGCCCTCAACCACCGCGAGGCGCACCTCTGCTGGCCGTATGTTTTCCGGGACAGCAACGGCCACGGCTGCGCCGGCATGACGCCTGAAACCCTCTTCACGCTGCGCGGGCGTCACCTGCAGACGATGGCGCTCGCCGGCACCGCGCGCACCGCGGAGCAGGACGACTTCGAACACGATGCCAAACAGATCCGCGAGCATGAAATCGTCGCGGATTCGCTGCGCATGCGCCTGGCCGCCTGGGGATCGGTGCGCAGCGGCCCGCGCGAGGTGCTCAACATCGGGGGGCTCATCCATTTCATCACCCGGTTTGAAGTGGCCCTGGAAAAAATCCCGGAGCCCGCCGAGCTTGTGCGCGCCCTGCACCCGACCCCGGCCATGGGCATCCTGCCCCGCTCCGCGGAAAACCTCGCTGCCCTGCACGCGTGGCGGCGCCAGCTCGGCGTACCGGAGACCTTCGGCGCCCCCTTCGGCGTCCAGTGGAGCGGCGGCATCCAGATGGTCGTCACCATCCGCGGGCTGTGGTGGATACCCGACCGCATCCTCCTGCCGGCCGGATGCGGCATCGTCGAGGGCAGCGCCCTCGACCGCGAATGGCGCGAGCTCGGTCTCAAACGCCGGTGGGTCAAACAAGCCTTCGGCCTCGACGCATGAGGCCGCACCCGCCCACCCCGCCGCCGGATGCCTTCGGCCATCGCCCGTCCTCCGCCGGCGGCTCACCCCGCACCGCCGGCCACCCCGGATGAAAGCCTCCGGACTCAGCGCCCGCGATGACGACCCCGGCATGGCCCTGGCCCGGGCCGTCGTCACCTCGCTGGTGCGCGCCGGCGTGCGCGAGGTCGTTGTCTGTGCCGGCGCGCGCAATGCCGCCCTCGTCGCCGTGCTCGCACGCACCGCCGCGCTCCGTCTCTGGAGCTTCCCCGAGGAACGCAGCGCCGGCTTTTTCGCCCTCGGGCGCATCCTGGCGCTCGACGCCCCGGTCGCCGTTGTCACCACCTCCGGCACCGCGGTGGCCGAACTGCTGCCGGCGGCCATCGAGGCATTTTACCAGGCGCGCCCGCTGGTGCTCGTCACCGCCGACCGTCCGCGCGCCTTCCGCGGGTCCGGCGCCCCGCAGGCGATCGAACAACCGGGAATCTTCACGGCCTATGCCCCGACCTCGGCCGACGTCGCCTCGCTCGAGGAACTGGCTGCCTTCGACGCGGCGCTCGCGCCGCGGCCGTGGCATCAGCCGGTCCACCTGAACGTCTGCCTCGGGGAACCGTCGGCCGCCGCTCTCGCCCAGGCCGAACCTGCCACCGCCGAGCCCCGCCCCGCCCCGATCCGCCCGCGCGCGGATGCCGCCCCCCTCGTTTCGTTTCTCGCCGACACCGCCGCCGGACCGCTGGTCGCCGTGGTCGCTGCGGTGCCGGCCCGGGAACAGGCGGCACTCACCCGCTTCCTCCGCCGCCTCGACTGCCCGGTCCTCGCCGAGGCTACCAGCGGCCTGCGCGAAGCTCCGGAACTGGCCAGGCTCCGCCTCCCGGCCAGCGAGGCGCTGCTCGCCCGGTTGCCGGTCGGCCGGGTCCTGCGCATCGGCGGCGTGCCGTCATCCCGCTGGTGGCGCGACCTTGAAAACCGCCCGGACGTGGCCGTCCTCTCGCTCACACCGTCCGGCTTTCCCGGCCTCGCCCGGCCGTCCCGGGTCGCGGATTTCCCCGATTGGGATACGCTCGCCGTGCCCGGAAAGCCGACTGATCACCCCGCGCCGGCCGGGGCGCCCGCGCCTGCGGAAGTCGCCCCGCCCACCGCCCTGCGCCACCACCCGCGCAGCGAACCCGCGCTGGTGCACGCCCTTTCCACCCTCATCCCGCGGGGCGCTGTCGTCTTCCTCGGCAACAGCCTGCCGATCCGCGAATGGAACGCGTTTGCCACGACCCGCCCGCAGGCACACCGGGTCTTCGCCAACCGCGGCGCCAATGGTATCGACGGCTGTCTCTCGACGTTCCTCGGACTGGCCGCCGACGCTGACGAAAGCTGGGCGGTCGTCGGCGACCTGACCGCCCTCTACGACCTCGCCGCCCTCTGGATCACCCCGGCGCTGCCGCCCGCCCGGCGCCGGATCGCCGTCATCAACAACGGCGGCGGCCGCATCTTCTCAAGGGTCGCCGCCCTGCGCGGCCTGCCCGACGATCCGCGGCGCCTCATGGAAAATCCCCACACCCTCGAGTTCCGCGCCTGGGCCGAGCTCTTCTCATGGGCCCACGCGCGCGTCACCACCGCCGACGCCCTCGCCGCCGCCGCCCGCCAGCCCGAGCCCCACCTCGTCATCGAAATCATCCCCGATGCCGCCGCCACCGAGGCGTGCTGGCAGCACCTGTCCCGCGACGAGGACACCCCCCACCTCCCCTTCCCACCCGCCGGCGCAACCTCCTGATCCACTTGCACCCCGCCACCCCTGCTCAAATGTCCCCAATCCTCAACCACTCATGATCTGGGCCCTGCACGGAATGGTCGGCGAACCCGCCGACTGGGACTTTCTCCGGCCGTCCCTGCCCGGATTGCAGACACCGCTGCTCTGGGCCGAGGTCGACCGCTACACCCCCTGGGCCTTCCAGTTCGCCAAAAAAGTCCGTGAAGCCGACCCCCGGCCGGTCCTGCTCGGATACTCAATGGGAGGCCGGCTCGCCCTGCACGCCCTGCTCGCCGCTCCCACCCTTTTCCGCGCCGCCATCATCGTCTCCGCCCACACCGGCCTCGCCGATCACGCCCTGCGCAAACTCCGCTGGCGGCAGGACGACGATTGGGCCAAAAAACTCCGCTCGCTGCCCTGGGAAACCTTCCTCCGCATCTGGAATGACCAAGCGGTCTTCGACGGGGTCGATCTGCCGGGCGGACGCCTCACCACGTTCAAATGGCGTCAGGGAATCATCCAGTCGTTCGACGTCTGGGGCCTCAGCCGCCAGGAAGACCTGCTGCCAAAACTCGGCCACCTCCAGCTGCCCGTGCTCTGGATTTCCGGCGGCAAGGACACCCGCTACACCGAACTCGCCCGCCACGCCGTCGCCGCCCTGCCCAACGCCCGCCACCACATCATCCCGGAAGCCGGACACCGCGTCCCCTGGGAAGCCCCCGGCGCCTTCACCGAATCCGTACACTCGTTCCTCACTTCCGAAAACCTGCTCCCCTGAACCCCGCGACCCCAACCCCGCCATGTGGCACGACGTCCAACCCTTCACCGACATCCTCTACCAGAAATCCGACGACGGCATCGCCCGGATCACCATCAACCGGCCCGAAGTGCGCAATGCCTTCCGCCCGCTCACCGTCCAGGAACTGCTCACCGCCTTCGACCTTGCCCACGAAGACCCGTCCATCGGCGTCATCATCCTCACCGGCGCCGGCGACCAGGCATTCTGCTCCGGCGGCGACCAGAAAGTCCGCGGCCACGCCGGCTACGTCGGCAGCGACGGCGTGCCCCGCCTCAACGTGCTCGACCTCCAGAAGAAAATCCGGTCCCTCCCCAAACCGGTCATCGCCATGGTCGCCGGCTACG
>JALRGF010000303.1 GCA_023253495.1 Verrucomicrobiales bacterium | reverse complement strand
CGCGCGCGGACAACTCAGTCGGCGAAAGCTGGGCGGCCAGCGACGAATCAGCCCGCTCCTCGTGGAAAACGTACACCTACGAAGGCACCGCGGCCGCCAGCGCGGTCGGTCCCGACGGCCAGTGGAAAGAATTTGTCCTCGGCCTGCTCGATCAGGGCGAGGTCCTTCTCGACGACCTCAGCGTGATCGAAGCGCCGGCCGGGGCCGCGGTTTCCCTGCTCCAGAACGGCACGTTCGACACCGGCACCGCCAAGTGGCGCCTGCTCGGCAACCACCACGGCACCGTGATCGACGACCCCGACCAGCCGGGCAACAAGGTGCTGCGGCTCGTCGCCACCGGCAGCACCGACCACATGAGCAACCACGCCGAAACCACGCTCGCCGGCAATCGCAGCATCACCAATGGCCGCATCTACCGCATTTCGTTCCGCGCCAAATGGATCAGCGGGTGCCGCCAGCTCAACACCCGGCTCTATTTCAACCGACTCGCCCGCACCACTGTGCTCGCCGGCCGCCCGCGCTTCGGCACCCCGGGCACCGAAAACTCAACCCGCACCGCGAACCTCGGGCCGGCCGGCGACTCCCTCAGCCACCTCCCCGCCGTACCCGCCCCGCTCGCCCCGGTCACCGTTTCCGCGACCGCCAACGACCCGGACGGCGTGGCCGGCCTGACTCTCTGGTCACGCCCGGACGGCGGCGCCTGGTCCAGCCAGCCGATGACCGCCGACCCTGCCGACCCGGCGCGCTTCAGCGCCTCCCTGCCCGGGCGGCCGGCCGGTACCGTGGTCCAGTTCTATATTGAAGCTGCCGACACCCGCGGCGCCCGGTCGTTCCTGCCCGCTGCCGGTCCGGACTCGCGCGCCCTTTACAAAGTGAACGACGGCCTGGCCAAATCCAACGGCCTCCACAACGTCCGCCTCGTCACCCTGGCGGCCGACGCCACCACCCTCCACACCACCATCAACCTGATGAGCAACCAGCGCCTCGGGGCGACCATGGTCTACAACGAACGCGATGTCTTTTACGATATCGGCCTGCGCCTCAAAGGCAGTGAGCACAGCCGCACCACCACCGAACGTCTCGGCTTCAACCTCGGCTTCCCCTCGGCCCAGCTCTTCCGCGGCGTGCACCGCAGCGTGGCCATCGACCGCTCGGAAAGCACCGGCTTCGGACAGCGCGAAATGCTCGTCCACCAGATGCTCAACCACTGCGGCGGCGTGCCCACCAAATACCACGACCTTATCCAGGTCATGGCACCACGCCCCGAACACACCGGCTCCGCCGAACTCCAGCTCGGCCGGTATTCCGATGTCTTCCTCGACGGGCAATTCGAAAACGGCAGTGACGGCCCGGTCTTCGAATACGAGCTGGTCTATCAGCTCAACAGCACTGACACCGGCACCCCCGAAGGCAACAAAATCCCCGCTCCCGACTCCGTCGTCGGCATCGGACTGGGCCAGCTCGGCAGCCTCGGCGCGCGCAGCGACGACAAGGAAAGCTACCGCTGGACGTTCCTCGTCAAAAACAACGAGGACCGCGACGACTTCAGCGCGGTCATCCCGTTCTGCAAATGGCTCAATTCCTCCGGCACCGCCTTCACCAGCCAGATCACCACCCGCCTCGACGTCAACCAGTGGCTCCGCGGCCACGCCGTCAATGTGCTCTCCGGCGCCGGCGACAGCTACGGCGGCGACGGCTCCCAGCACAACGTCCAGTTCTACGTCCGCCCGTCCGACGGCCGCATGCTTTATTTCCCCCATGACATGGACGCCTTTTTCGACGCCGGCCGGCCGATCGTGCCCAATGGCGACCTCCAGAAAATCATCGCCGTGCCGGCTCACGCCCGGAGCTATTACCAGCACCTCCTCGAGATCATGGAGACAACCTGGAACACAACCTACATGAAACACTGGGCCGACCAGTTCGGAAAACTCCTCCCCGGCCAGCCGTTTGCCAGCCACCTCGCCTTCATCGGCCAGCGCCGGAACTTCGTCACCAGCCAGGTCAATGGCGCCGTCTCCCCCAACACCCCGTTTGCCATCACCACCAACGGCGGCGCCGACCTGACCACCGGCGCCAGCCCGCTCACCCTCACCGGCACCGCCAACCTCGCCGTGCGCAGCCTGCGCCTCAACGGCATCACCCACCCCGTCACCTGGACCAGCCGGACCGCCTGGTCAGTCTCCGTCCCGCTGCCCGCCGGCCCCTCCACCCTCACTGTCCAGGGACTCGACCGCCTCGGGGCGCCCATCGCCACCGCCGTCGACACCCTCGCCGTCACCAATACCGGACCCGGGGCCCCGCGTCCGGTCGTCATCAACGAATGGATGGCCGACAATGCCTCCATCCCTGATCCCGCCGACGGTCGCTTCCAGGACTGGCTCGAACTCCACAACCCGAACGACTCCCCGGTCGACCTCAGCGGGTACACCCTGAGCGATGACCTCGCCGTCCCTGCGAAATGGACCCTGCCCGCCGGCACTGCCATCACCCCGCGCGGCTACCTCGTCATCTGGGCCGACGACGAGACCGCGCAAAACACTCCGGGCAACGGGCTGCACGCCGGTTTCCAGCTCAGCGCCGGCGGCGAATCGCTCGCGCTCTACAATCCCCAGGGAATCGCCCAGCACACCCTGACCTTCGGCCCCCAGTCCCCGAACCTCAGCGAAGGGCTTTTTCCCGACGGCGACATCACCGCGGCCCGCCCGTTGCCCGCCCCCACCCCCGGCGCCCCGAATACGATCGCCACCCCGTTCGCCGTCACCTCGGTCACCCGCACCGATAACGCCGTCACCCTGACCTGGGAATCGGTCGCCGGCCGCTCCTACCGCGTCGAATTCAAGGAGTCCCTGAGCGACCCGGCCTGGTCGCCGCTCGGCCCGGACATCACCGCGACCGCGACCACCACCACGACCACCGACCCCGCCGCGCCGGCCCCCCGTCGGTTCTACCGCATCCGCCGGCTCGATTGAGGAAAAACACCTCCGTTGGGCCCTGATCCGGGCTTCCCCTCACACACAGGGACCCGACGCCCTCAAGGTTCCGGGCAATGCGGAAACCGGTGAGACGGCTTTGCACAAAGGGTACGGATAAGCAACGCCAACCCGACGATAGCGCCGTCTTCCAGCCTCCATCCCTTCATGGCAGATGGGTCCGCCATTGACTGCATGCACTTTTCATTCAATGGTGCATGCATGGCGCAAGTTACGATCCGACGTGTCGAGGAGGCCTGGCTCGGGAAGGCACGGGCAGAGGCCCTCCGCCGGAAAGTCTCCATGAATCAGGTTTTTGTCGAAGCGCTCCGCCGCGGACTCGGCGTTGACTCCGAACCCCTCCGAAAGACAAACCTGGACCGGTATGCTGGCGATTCGGATTTTGGGCCGGAGTGGGACGACTTCCTGGAGCGGGATCTGAAACAGCTGGATCCCGAGTTATGGAAGTAACCGTGGTTCTTGACACCAACGCCTACAGCGATTGACGCCGCAGCGGACGGTGGCACGGGAGGATTGCCGTGGCGGACCGCGTCGTCCTGCCAGCCACCGTCATCGGCGAACTGCATCATGGATTTCGAAAAGGCGTCCGATTCGATGAGAACGCGCGCCAGTTGCGGCATTTTCTCGCTGAACCTCAAGTGGCCGTTCACCCCACGACCCTCCGGACTGCTGAGATCTTTGGCGAATTTGCTGAATTCCTTCGGCGTCGAGGTACGCCGATTCCGACGAACGACATCTGGATCGCCGCGGCCGCGCATGAATGCGGCGGCCGACTCCTTTCAAGGGATGATCATTTCCGGCTCCTTCCGTGCCTTGATGTGGAGACATCCTGACGGACCCGGCCGGATTCATGGACTCCTTGCGTTCGCCCGACAGTCCACCTGCCCGGCAGGATCAGTGGTGTCCCCTCCGCGCAAGCGCCTCTCACGGAACCATCGGCCGGTGCGGCTCAAATCCCTCGGCATGGCTGGCGCGCCGCCGCGGGGCGCGACGCTTGGCTTCCTTCTGGAAAAACTCCTGGGACCGGAGCATCTCTTTTTTGCTGCCGGCCTTGAGGCGGACGTAAGTGCCATCAGGGTGCAGCTCCCAGGCGTTGGTGGTGTCCTTGAAGGTCGTCTTGAGGATGGCGATGAGGCGGAGCTTCGCCGCCTTGTCATCGATGGGCACCAGCAACTCGATCCGCTTGTCCAGGTTGCGGGTCATCCAGTCGGCACTGGAAATAAACAGCCGGGGTGATCCCCCGTTGTGGAAATAAAGAATGCGCGAGTGCTCGAGAAAGCGGTCGACGATGCTGACGACGCGGATTTTTTCGCTGAGACCGGGCACGCCCGGCCTCAGGCAGCAGACGCCTCGGATATTCAGGCGGATGTCGACACCGGCCTGCGACGCCCGGTAGAGCGCCCGGATGAGGGCGGGGTCCTGAAGGTTGTTGAGGCGCAGCTGGATGCGGGCCGGAAACCCCTCGGCGGCGCGGGAGGCCTCGGCATGGATGAGGTCGGTCACCTGGTCACGCAGCGTGAGCGGCGCCGCGGCCAGCCGCTGCAGGCGGAGGTGGCGGGTGCGCGCGGTGACCGCATTGAAAAACGCCGAGACATCGGCACACAGATCCTCGCGCGCCGTCAGGCAGCTGATGTCCGTGTACAGCCGCGCCGTCACTTCATTGTAGTTACCGGTCCCGAAATGGGCGTAGCGGCGGACCCGTCCATTTTTCCGGCGGACCACCAGACAGACTTTGGCGTGCGATTTCAGACCGCGCACGCCGTAGATGATCTGGGCGCCGGCGGCCCGCAATTCTTCGGCCCGCTCCAGGTTGCGTTCTTCGTCGAAACGCGCCTTGAGTTCGACCAGCACGGTGACCGCCTTGCCCCGCTCCGCCGCCTCGATCAACGCGGCCACGATCCGGCTGCGCGAGCCGGTCCGGTAGAGAAATTGTTTGATCGCCAGCACTTCCGGATCTTCCGCCGCCTCCTGCACAAACCGCACCACCGGGTCAAAGGATTCATACGGATGGTGCAGCAGCACATCACCCTCATCCAGCGTGTCAAACAACGGTTTGCCCGGATCAAGGCCCGGAGGCGCCTGCGGCGACCAGCTTTCCGGCAACAAATGCTCGAACCCCGGCACCCGCGTCCACGCCATGTAAGCCCCCGGGTCCATCGGACCATGAACCGTGTAGATCGCCTCCGCCCCGGCCCCCGTCAGCTGCCGCAGAAACTTCATCAACCCGGGCGCCAGACCGGCCGGCACCTCCAGCCGCACCGTGTCTCCCTGCTGCCGCGCCTCAATCATTTCCTCCATCTCCTGCGCCAGATCGAGCACCTCGTCGTCATCGACAGCAATGTCCCCGTTGCGCGTCAGACGGAACAACCCGCTGGCCCGCACTTCCTCTCCGGGGAAAAAAGCGCCCAGGCAGTGCGTCAGCACGTCCTCCAGCGCCACGCAGGCCCAGCCGTCGTCAGGCACGCCGGGCAGCGGAAGAAACCTCGGCAGGCCGGCCGGCAGAACCACCACCGCATGGCGCACCGGCTCCCCGGGTGCCGCCACCGCACAGGCGACCCCGAGGCGCAGACCGGGCAGCTGCGGTCGGGCCCGCTCGTCGAGCTCCACCGCCACCGGAGTCAGCACCGGAAAAATCGTCTCCGAAAAAACCTCCTCGACATGCCGCCGCTGCTCCGGGGTCAGCTCACTCAAGCGCAACTGGCTCATGCCATTCGCCCGCAGCCCGGGCAGCAACTGCCCGACCAGCAGCGCCGACTGCGTCTCGACCAGCTGCTCAACCAGCTGCCGGATCCGCCGCAGCTGCTGCGGTGCCGTCAGCCCGCTCGGGTCCCGGCCGCGCTGCCGCGCGCGGACCAGCGCCGACAGGCCACCCACCCGGACCATGAAAAATTCATCGAGATTCGACGCCGTAATGGCGAGGAATTTCAGGCGCTCAAGCAGCGGCAGCTCCGGGCGCGCGGCCTCGGCCAGCACCCGGCTGTTGAACTCGAGCCAGCTCTGCTCGCGGTTGAGAAACTCCGGTGGGGCGGCGGGCATGGCGTCAGGATGGGGAATCAGTGGTGGCCGCGGCCGCTTCGACTTCGATGTCCATGCCGAAGACACTGCTGAACAGTCCCGCCTTGCGGTTGAGCGCCAGCTGGACCGCACTGGTGTCTTTCACGCCCTCCAGTTCGAGAACCAGACGGCCGGCCCCGGGACGCGCACGCCGGATGCCGACACGCTGGCCGCGCCCGCGATCCAGCGAGTCAGCCACCCGCAGAAGCGCGGCCAGTTTCGAAACCACCAGCCGCTGGGCTCGGTCGAGCTGCTGGTATTCCGGGTGTTCGATCGAAGGAACCGGCCCGCGATGGTAGCGCGCGACCAGCGCGGCGAGCAGCGTGTCCTCCTGGTCGAGCCCGAAGACCTCGTTGTGGCGGATGATGTAATACGAATGCAAGTGGTGGTCGCGCGAGCCGATCAGGTGACCGGTCTCGTGCAGGAGCGTGCCGGCCGTGAGGATCAACGCCTCGCGGCGCCCGAGGTTGTGCAGGTCCTGCAGCTCCTGGAACAACGCCGCCGCCAGACGCGCCACCTGCTGCGCATGGCCAGTGTCGATCTTGAACTTCCGACCAAGGTTCAAGGCCGTCTGCGCCACCTCGCGGCGGAACCGGTCCACCGCCGCCGCCGGCGAAACCATCCCGGCCAGCAGCGCTTCCTCAAAGTCTTCCGCCGGCACCACGATCCGGTCGAGCTGGAATGTCTGCGCCAGCCCGAGGTGCAGCTCAAGCGCATAGATCAGCACGTCGGCCGTGCGGAAATCCAGCTGCAGCCGCCGCGCCAGCCGCTCCACCCCGAATTCCTCGATCTCCGCCGACAGCGCGGCCAGTTTCCGGACCGGCAAGACATGCGACCGCCCGCGTCCGCCGCCCAGCACGCGGGCCAGCGACTGCATCTCGTGGCCCAGAGCGACCAGCTGCCCGACCGCATCCCGCGAGAAGTCGTATCCCATCTGGTGGAACAGGCTGCGGGCGGTCTGCCCGATCATCCGCGCGCTCACATTGAGGTCACCGCGGTTGGCCTCGACCTGCTCCCGGTTGCGCTCAATGCCCAGCGGATACCGATGGTAATCCTGGATGCCGCCGCTGCGAAAAAACAGCAGACGCGTATTGCCCGGTCCGATATGGCTGACCAGCACCCCTTGGGCCGCCAGCGCCTTCTGGCGGTCAAAAAGCCGCCGCGCCGCCAGATACACCAGCCGCGTCATCTCGCCGTCGTCCAGCATCTCGGCAGGCCAGCCGAGCGCCACCTCAATCCGGTTCAGCAACAGGTCCTGGTTCTGCGCCTCCAGCAGGATGTTGGTCGCCACAATGCGGACCGGCGGACCGGCAATCCCGTAGTCACGCATGGCGTCACGGTGCGACCGCAATACCTCTATGGCCTGCGAAATAGCTTCGCCTCCCACCTGCCCGTGCCGGAATACCTCCTGCGCCAGCGGCACCGGCAGACTGAGCAACTCCAGCGGACGCAGCGAACCGTCAACCGCCGGTTCGCCAATCAGCAGGGTGATGGCATTGGACCCCAGATGAATGACCGCCTGCGGCGCACCCGCTTCCCGGTCAGACCGCGCCCCCGGCGCCCGTTCGGGCACCGCACCTTCCGGGGAAGCAGAGTGATCAGACAACATGGAGATTGATTGAAGATACGGCAGCCGGACACCGGCGGAAACCACACAACCGCCCGGCCCCGGCCCCGGTCCCGGTCCCGGTCCCGGCAGCAGGCCGACGCCGGATGGCTGTCACGTCACTGTCACCCTGAGAGCCGCCATTCCCGACGCAACCAGCCAATTGTGACGATTACCACCCGCCGCCGCCCCCGCACTCCGCTCGTGCCGCACGATTCGCCGGGAACGCCTAGAGCCCGGTCACCCCGGTCACCCCGGTCACCCCGGTCACCCCGGTCACCCCGGTCACCCCGGTCAGCCCGGTCACCCCGGTCAGCCCGGCCGGCAGCGCCGGGTCC
>JALRGF010000283.1 GCA_023253495.1 Verrucomicrobiales bacterium | reverse complement strand
ATGTAAAGCACGGAGAATTCTCCTTCAGTCCGGGGCCCATTTTTTCCAATTTAATTTTGATTGACGAGATCAACCGGGCACCTGCCAAAACCCAGGCTGCACTTTTTGAGGTCATGGAAGAAGCACAGATTACCGTTGACGGTCGAACTTACCCCATGGATGCCATCTTTTTTGTAATGGCTACGCAAAATCCGATTGAACAAGAGGGCACCTACAAGCTGCCGGAAGCCCAGCTCGACCGGTTTCTGCTCAAGGTGCGGGTCGACTACCCGTCGAAGGCCGAGGAGCGCCAGATCCTTGATCTCATGTCGACCTCGGCCCCCAAGCTCACCACCGAGGCCGTCATCGACGGGCCGACCGTCATTGAGTCGCGCTCGCTGGTCAACGACGTTTACGTCGACGGATCCATCAAGGATTATATTGTCGACATCATCACCGCCACCCGCCAGCCGGACACCATCCAGCCGGGATGGAAAAACATCGTGCGCGCCGGTGCCAGCCCGCGCGGCACCATCAACATGACCCTTGCGGCCAAAGCCCTCGCGTACCTGCGCGGCCGCGCTTACGTCACCCCGCAGGACATCAAGGACCTGGCCCACGACATCCTTCGCCACCGGATCCTGCTCAGCTATGAGGCGGAGGCAGAGGGCATCACCACCGAGGCCATCATTGATGCGATTCTGGCGAAGCTGCCGGTGCCTTGAAAAAAGGAGGGGCGGCCCGGGGGACCTGAGGGATCCTGAGGTGGGAGCCCCGCACCCTGAGAGACCCCGCAAACCCGAAAACATCCATCATGATTCCCGCACCGGATGCCCCCGAGGCTGAAGCCGTGGCCGCTCTGGTCAGCGAAGTGCGGCGGATCGAGCTGATCACGCGCGGCATCGTGCGCAACAAGGCGGGGGGCGAATACCACTCGGTTTTCAAGGGACAGGGGATCGATTTTGACGACTTCCGCGAGTACCAGCCGGGGGATGAAGTGCGCAGCATTGACTGGAACGTCACGGCTCGTCAGGGCACTCCCTTCATCCGCAAATACGTCGAGGAGCGCGAACTGACCGTCTATGTGGCCGTCGATATCAGCGGGTCCACGCTTTATGGCAGCGGGGACCAGTCGATGCGCATGCTGGCGGCCCGGGTCGCCGCGGCCTTCGCCTTTTCCGCGATCCACAACCAGGACAAGTGCGGGCTGGTCCTTTTCAGTGATGAAGTCGAATTATTTCTCCCGCCGGCCAAGAGCCGGCGGCAGGTGCTGCGGATGATCCGGGAAATTCTGTATGCCCGCCCTCACGGACGCACCACCCATCCGAAAGCTGCGCTCGATCTGATCACCCGGCACACCAACAAACGGTGCCTGGTGCTTCTGGTGTCCGACTTTCAGTTTCCGGGGCTGACTGACTCGCTGCGCACCGCGGCCGTGCGCCACGATGTCGTCGCCATTCAGCTCAGCGACCCCGCCCAGGCGGAGCTCCCCCGGGCCGGCCGCATCCGTCTTGCCGACCCCGAGACCGGCGAGGAAATTGTTGTCAACACCCAGAGCCCGCGCGTCCGCGAGCAGTATGCCCGCCTGCGCGCCGCCTGGCAGGCGGACCTTGATCAGGCATTCCGTTCGCTGGCTATCGATTGCCTGTCCGTGCGCACTGATTCCGACTACCAGCCGGCCTTGCACGCGTTTTTCCGCAAGCGGGAAAAGCGCCGGTGAGCCGGCCGGTGCGGGTCGATGCCGGGGCTGGTCACGATCCGGCCACGGCGGCGGCCCGTTCGCGGCTGTTCGCGCTCGCGTGCTCCCGGTTTTCCGGCGCCTCCAGGCGGAGAAGTTTTTCGTGGATGCCGCCGAATCCGCCGTTGCTGAAGACCACAACGACGTCCCCGCGCCGGACCAGCGGGGCCAGGCGGACGACAATGGCATTGGCGTCCGGCTCGACGAAGCACGGGCGGTCATGCGCACCGCGCACTTCCGCGACCAGGGCGGCGACGTCGAGCCGGTCGCCTTCCGGGACTTTGTGCGGTTCGAAGACCTCGGACAGGATGACCCCGTCGGCGGTGGCCAGAGCCCGCGCCAGCTCGCGCTGAAAGACGTTGCGCTTGGTGGTGTTCGATCGCGGCTCGAACAGGGCCCAGAGCCTGGCCCCGGCCGGCACGTGCCGCCGGCGCAGGGCCTCGGCCGTTTCCCGGATCGCCGTCGGGTGGTGCCCGAAGTCATCAATGACCGTCACGCCGCCCGCGGTCACCCCACGCACCGTCTGGCGGCGGGCGACACCGAGAAAGCCGGCCAGCCCCTCCCGGATTTCTTCGTCCCGCAGCCCGGCAAACCGCGCGGCGGCCACGGCCATGGCGGCGTTGCGCACATTGATCTCACCATCCATCGGCACGGCGAACGGCACCCCGTCGAGGGTGAAGGTCATGCCCGTGGCGGCAAAGGCGATGTCGGCAATACGGTGGTCGCAGTGGGCACCGGTGCCGACGGTCCGCAGCGGCGCCGGACACGCCGTCATCATGGCAGCCCGGTTTTCACGCGTCGCCGCCAGGGCGTTCGCATCATCACCGTTGACCAGCACCAGCCCGTTGCCCGGCACCAGCCGCAGCATGCGGTTGAACGAAAGCTGGATGCTCTGCAGGTCGGGAAAAATGTCGGCGTGATCGTACTCAAGGTTGTTCACGATCACGCACTCGGGCAGGTAGTGAACAAACTTCGACCGCTTGTCGAAAAATGCCGTGTCGTACTCGTCGCCTTCCAGCACGGTGAATTCGCTGTCCGTAAACCGCCCGCCCTGCCCGAAGTTGCGGGTCACCCCGCCAATCATGAACGACGGGTCGCGCCCCGCACTCTCCAACAGCCAGGTCAGCAGGCTGGTCGTGGTCGTTTTGCCGTGAGTGCCGGTCACCACATAATTGCGCTTCCCGCGCAGGAACTGGTGCTTGAGCAGCTCCGGCAGCGACGTGTAAAGCAGACGCCGGTTGAGCACTTCTTCACACTCCGGATTGCCACGGCTGATCGCATTGCCGATCACGATGACATCCGCCCCGGCCGGAATGTTCTCCGCGCGGAAACCCTCGATGATTTCAATCCCCTTGCCCCGGAGGAAGGAGGCCATCGGTTCGTAGACGCCCGCATCCGAGCCCGTGATGACAAAACCACGGTCTTTCATGGCGGCCGCCACCGCTCCCATGGCGGTGCCGCAAATGCCGATAAAGTGATAATGCTGGCCGGAAACGGTCATGAATCGTAAACAAGCGGAGCTGAGGAGCAAACGGTCAGACTAGAATCGATCCTCCCCCGGCCAAGAACGAAAACCAGGGATTTCTGTAATGGGCGGGCGGGCAGCGGCCTGCCCATGGCCGATGCCCACCGCGGCACGCCCGATGGCCTCAATACGCCGACCGCCGACGGGCATACCCGTCGCCGTACCCGAGACCAAACGACCTCTCGGTCCGCGACGAATATTCGTCATCATGCCGTTGATAATCCGGGGACGCCCCGCGGCGCAGGTCGCGGTCGCCCGCATTGAATCCGCGGCGGTACGCATCCCGCTGGGCGGCATCCCACCCGCCACCGTATCCGCCACCGCCGCCACCCCAGCTGCCTTCCCTCGAACCTTCCTTGTATCCCTGCTCGTAGCCGAGACGGAAGCTGTCCTCAAACTTGGGTTTGTAGGCGTCGCGATGCCTCCGGAAATTGTTCGAGCGCTCGTTGCGCGCGTCATCGCGCCCGCGGCGGCGCCCGTTTTCATACGTCTCTTTGCCGAATTTTTCGTCGCTGTATCCGACCGGCGGCGTGTACCCGCGCCCATACCCCTGGGCATAACCTTCAACGTACCGCGGGTAGTCGCGCTCGGGCACGCGGTTGCGGTACCGGTCCGGGTTCGCCGAGCGTCCATCCCGGCGGTCCTGCAGACCATAATCCATCCCGACCTGATACGGGCTGCGCGCCGCGTACCCGCCGCCCTGGTAGCCGCCTCCCTGATAATACCCGCCTCCGCCGTAACCCGGAGACACCGGCGGCACCACCGCCGCGCCTCCCGGCACCGGGTAATAACCACCGGGGGGCGCCTCAACCACGCACCCCGCAAGAACCAGACACGACAGACCGGCTGTCAACCAGGCAAGAAAACGGATTTTCATCGGCAGCATCATCAACGCATTTGGAAGAGCAATGCAAGCCGCGACCACGGCAAAAAGTTTCCCGCAGAGGCGCGGGGGCGTTTCCCGCAGAGGCGCAGGGGCGCAGAGGCGTTTCCCGCAAAGGCGCAGGGGGCGCAGAGCCAAAACCAAAACAAACCTCCGCGGGCCCAGCGTCTCCGCGGGAATCCCCGTCCCTCCCCGCGGGCCCAACGCCTCCGCGGGAGTCTCCGTCTTTTCCAGCCTACGGCTTTTTGACCGCCGCGTCTGCCGCTGCGGGAACGGCTGGAACGGCTGGAACGGTGCCTGCGGCCGCGCCTTGAGCCGCGCCTTGGAGGTCGCCGTTCTTCAGATTCCGTGAGGCCTCTGCCGCCTTGGTGGCCTGGCCGGCCGGCGTTGCCGCGACTGCTGCTTTGCTTACTCCTTTGAGGTCGCCGTTTTTCAGGGCTTTGGCGGCGCCCAGACCAGCATTGGCGGCCTGCCCCTGGGGCGTGGCGGATGCCGCTTTTTTGAGCACGCTGGTTCCCGTAGTGGCGGCTCCGGCGGCGTCCGCTTTCTTCACTGCGCCGGCGGCGGTGGCGGCGCCTTCCGCGCCGGCCGCGGCCTCGGTGACGGCGTCCTTTTTGGACGAGGAGCA
>JALRGF010000271.1 GCA_023253495.1 Verrucomicrobiales bacterium | reverse complement strand
GAGATCGACCTCGATGATTTTGCGGCCGTTGAGCCAGTGTTCGAGGTGCGGGCCGCGGGCGACGATGCGTGACTGGTTCCATTCGCCGACCGGGCGGAGGGTTTTGGTGGCGGCGGGCGGGACGAGGTCGTAGAGCGATCCGGCGCTGGTTTTCGGGGTGGAGCCGTTGTCGTGGCCGGAGTCGTCGAGCACTTGGTATTCCGGGCCGATACTGCGGCCGGCGGGCGGGTAGTCGCTGACGCGGTATTTCAGGCCGCTGTTCGCCTTGGCGGCGACTTTCCATTCGAATTCCAGCTCGAAGTTGAGCCATTCGCGGACGGTGACGATGTCGCCGCCGGGGCCGGTGCGGTGGATGACGCCGTTATGGATAGACCAGCCGGTGGTGACCGGTTGGCCGTTCCGGGTGGTCCATCCCTGGAAGCTGCTGCCGTCGAAGAGCGGTTGCCATGGCCCCGGGGGCGGGGTGGCGGGTTCCCTGGCGGTGACGAGACCGGCGAGAGCGAGCAGCGGGGCGGCGAGCAGGGTGGCGAGCGGGGGGCGTCTGAAGCGTGGGGGCATCGCGGGGTGGGGAAACAGTTGAACAGGGACGGGGGAAAGAGGAGCCTTCCGGGGTGGGCGATGCAACTGAAATAGCCTGTTTTTCCGTGGCTTTCGGCATGTTCCTCGCTCATAGTGCGTTGTTGAGTGATGGTGACCGGACCGAGAGCGGACCATCCCGGTTTATTTCGTCCTGTCCCATCCCAACGCAACCCACGCTTACTCATATCGGAGGCACATCATGGCTACCATAACCAAAAGAGATCTGGTCATTGAATTGAGCAACCAAACCGGCCTGACCCAGCGGGAAGTCTTCGCGGTGATTCAGGGGCTGATCGACAGCGTGACGGCGTCCCTGGCGCAGAACGACGAAGTGGTCCTGCGCAATTTCGGGACCTTCATGGTCAAGGAGACCAAGGCCAAGATCGGCCGTAACCCGAACCAGCCGGAGAAGGACGTGAAAATCCCGCCGCGCACGGTGGTGAAGTTCAAGCCGGGCAAGGAGATGAAGGACAAGGTGGCGCGGCTGTATCGGAAATCCAAGTGACCGTGGCGGCCGCGGGCCGTTGGTGCTGCCGGGTGGCGGGCCGGGTTCGGGGTCGGGTGCGGTGAACGGAGGGAGTCTTTGAGTTGTTTGTCTGGTCCATGGCTGCCCGTCGATCTTCCCGCAGGCCGGTTGAGCTCGTCCAGGTTGATCTGGGTCTTGATTTCGCGGGTCCCGCGCCCTCGCTTACGGGTGGTGCCGGGACCGGGGTGGCGGCGGGTGAGGCACGGAAAGTGGCTCGGGTGCCCGAGCCGGAGCCGGAGCCTGCCGGCGGTCGCGGAGAAGAGGCTGGTGAGGCGGCGCGTCCGGCAGTGCTCACGGTCACGCAGCTGACCAAGAAGGTGCGGCGGCTGCTGGAGCGTGAGCTGGGGCATGTCTGGGTCGAGGGGGAGTTGAGCAATGTGCGGCGCCAGGCCAACGGGCACGCGTATTTCACATTGAAGGATGCGGGGGCGCAGTTGAGTTGTGTGTTGTTTCGCGGGCAGATGCGGGCGGACATGCCGGTGCCGGAGGACGGGTTGCAGGTGCAGCTTGGGGGTGAGATCAGCGTGTACGAACCGCGGGGGCAGTATCAGCTGGTGGTTTCTGAGATGCAGGTGGCGGGGGTCGGGGTGTTGCAGGCGAAGTTTGAGGCCTTGAAGCGGCGGCTGGCGGCGGAAGGGTTGTTTGAGGCGGCGCGCAAGCGGCGGTTGCCGGCGTTTCCGGCGTGTGTGGCGCTGGTCACCTCGCCGGGAGGGGCGGCGTTGCGGGACATGCTGCAGATTCTCGGGCGGCGGGCGCCGTGGGTGCGGGTGGTGATTTTTCCGGTGCGGGTGCAGGGCGAGGGGGCGGCCGCGGAGATTGCCGCGGCGGTACGGCGGTTGGGCGGGGAAGCGGCGGGCTGGCCGCGACCCGACGTGATCATTGTCGGCCGCGGGGGCGGGAGCATGGAGGACCTGTGGTGCTTCAACGAGGAAGTGGTGGCGCGGGCGTTGGCCGACTGCCCGATCCCGACTGTTTCCGCGGTTGGGCATGAGATTGATTTCACCATAGCGGATTTTGCGGCTGATGTGCGGGCGTTGACGCCCAGTGCGGCGGCGGAGCTGGTGGTGCCGGACCGGGCGGATCTGGGGCGCCGGTTTCAGGCGTATGAGCGGGCTCTCAAGTCCCATGCGCTCCAGCGGTTGCGGCATGCGCGGACGATTGTTGATTTCCATCGGCGTGGTCCGCTCGCGCGGGAGCCGATGCGGCGGCTGGCCGAGGGGGTGCAGCGGGCGGATGAACTGGCGGTCGAATTGCGGGAGGCGGCGGATGCCGGCTGCCGGCGGCAGGGCGAGCGGTTGGTGGCGCTGGGTCATCGGTTGGCGGCGCAGCGTCCTGCGCAGGTGCTGGCGCAGCGGGTGCAGGTGCTGGCGCATCTGCGGACGCGGATGGAGGCGGCGCGGGCGCGGCATCTGGCTTCCGCGCGCGACCGTTTTCAGCGGGCGGCGGACCTGCTGCGGTCGCTCGGGCCGCAGGCGGTGCTTTCGCGCGGCTACACGATGACGCTGGCTCCCAACGGACAGGCGTTGACCCGGGCGACGCAGGTGCGGCCGGGTGACCGCCTGACCACGCGACTGGCGGACGGGGTGGTGGAGAGTGTGGTGGCGGCGCCGCGGCATGGGGCGCCACCGCGGGAGCGCCGGTGAGTGGGGGCCGCGGGTAGCAGCCGTGGGGAGGGGTGAGGTTCAGCGGGTGGCGGCCTTGGGGCCTCCGAGTGCGTGCAGCGTCAGGTGAAGCGACCCGGTGAGCGGGGAACCTTGGGGGGTGCGGAGCGACCAGGTGATGGCCATGCCGCGGGAGGGAGCGAGGTCGGGTATTTCGAGGGTGATCGTGCGGCGGTCGGGGCTGAGGCGGGCGGCGGCCACGGTCACGGAGTGTTCGTTGAGGTGAGGGGATCCGTAGTCCGCGCTGCGGCGGAGGTCCCAGGCGGTGGCGGTGAAAGAGGCGGCGGCGACCTCGGCTTCGATCGGGTGGCTGAAGGTGAGGTCGAGGGCGCCCGGGCGCGAGGCCAGGCGGACGGGCAGGGGGGCGGGCTGGCCGGTCGGGCGCAGTCGGTAGAAGCCGCCGTCCTGGCGGCAGTTGGTGGCCCATCCGACCATGCCGCAGGCGTAGAGGGCGCCGTTGGAGTGGAAGCGGCCGCGCATGACCCCGGTGGGGAAGTCCGGGATGGGCAGTTCGCAGACGCCGCCCTGGAGCTGGCCGTCGACTGATTCGTGGGGCACGAGGTAGATGCGGCCGTAACCGTAGCTCAGGTTGAGCAGCGATCCGGCGAGCGGGCCCCAGGTGTTTTCCGGGATGCGGACGAGTTCCGCGGGGGACCGATCCTTGTCATTGGTGATCCAGGCGAGCGGCGGGCGCATGGCGGTGTCGGCGGTATCGGTGATGTCGGTGAAGCCAAAGAGATTGCCGTAGAAGCCGCCGTCGGGCCGAACGTGGTTGATGCGGTTTTTCGGGGTCCAGTGGCCTTCCTGGTCGGTGACGAAGAAAGATCCGTCGTCATTGAGGCAGACGCCGTTGGCGGCGCGGAAACCATGGGCGATGATGTCGGTGCGGGCGCCGTCGGCACTGACGCGCAGCAGGGTGCCGTGGTGAGGGACGACGGCGGGCAGGGCGTGGCGCGCGGATTTGGCGTAGTAGAAATTCCCTTCGGCATCCGCCTGCAGGCCCATGGCGAATTCATGGAAGTGTTCGGTGACCTGGTGGTCGTTGTTGAAGCATTCGAGAAAGTCGGTTTCGCCGTCGTCGTTCAGGTCGCGCAGCCGGACGATCTGGTCGCGGCAGCAGACAAAGAGGTCGTCGCCGCGGATCTTCACCCCGAGCGGTTGGAACAGGCCGGTGGCGAGGCGGCGCCAGCGGAGGTCACCGGAGCCGTCCACGCCATCGACGCGCCAGACATCGCCATTCCAGGTGCAGATGGCGGCGCTTTGGCCACCGGGGAAAAAGTCGAATCCGGTGGTGCGTATCCAGGCGTGCCACGGGTTGGTATCGGGCAGAGTCAGGGAATCGATGGCGAAGGCGCCGGTGGTTTCCCCGGGCACGACGCGGGTGGCGATGGTTTCGCTCCAGCGGGGCGGGCCGCCGCGGGTGAGCGGGGCGAGGTCGAGCGGCCGGTTGTCGGCGGCGACGAGGGCATCGAGGTTGGCGGCGTCGAGGCGGGCGAGATAAACGCGGAGGAGGCGCGGATGGTCGTCGGGATCGATGCGGAGCACGGAGAATCCGTCACGGGATTCGAGGCGGGCACCGGGGCCGCGGGAGGCGGCGGCGAGGGCGGGGTCGTGGGGTGCGAGGCGGAGGCGGAGGGTGGTGCGGGTGGGGCCGAGGTTCAGGGTGCGCACGAAGAGGGAAGCGCTGCCGTACGGGATGAGTGAAGGGGAGTCGAGCACCTCGGTGGTGCCGACCGAGTAGCGGAGCACGACCTCGGAGCCGTGGAGGTAGAGCCCGTGGTAGCGTGCCCAGTCGCGGGGCAGCGGGCCGTACGGGCGTCCGTCGCGGCCGAGCGGGCGGGGGTCCTGCCATGAGCCGGTGACGGGATGGGCCCACCCGGGGCCCGGCGGGTTGATAAAGGCGGTGGTGCCGCTGATGGAGGTGTGCGTCTGGTGGGAGCCGTCGAAGGCGATACCTTTCCAGTCGACAAATCCCTCGCCGCTCCAGGCGGCGGCCACATGCAGGGTGTCGTGGTCGTAGAGCATCCAGTCGCGGCCGCGGGAAATGCCGCCGGGGCCGGGGTCGAGGCGGACGGCGATTCCTTTGCGGGCGATGTTGTCCGGAGCGACCTGCAGCGTCCACATCAGGGCGGGTCCGAAATCCATCTGCCGGTAGGGAGGGAGGCTGGTCGACTCGGTTTCGGCCTCGGCGGTGGCCATGCCGATCGGCAGGCGGGCGAGGTAAGGGGCGTTGACTTCGGTATATTCCGGGTGGCGGCCGCGGAGGAATGTTTCGCGGATGTAGTGGATGACGTCGTATTTCTGGCGGGCGGTATATTGCGGTTGGGCGACCATCTGGCCGAACCCGTGGGTCAGGGTGTTGAACATCGAGAGCGGGTCACTGCCATTTTTGAACGGGCCTTCGGCGAAGCGCAGAGCGGTCGGCAGCGAGCCCGGGGCGTCGAGGGTGCCATGGCAGACGACGCAAAGCTGGGAATAAATGGCGGCCCCGCGGGCGAGGCTTTCCTGATTCCAGCCGGTGATCAGGGTGGCGTGGTCGGTGCGGTCGAGCGGCTGGGTCCAGAGGTGGCGCAGGCGCAGGCCGGGGGTGGCGGCGAGTCGTGGCGCGGACGGGTCCTCGGCGGAGTGGGTGGCCTGGGACCATTCGAAATCCGGGGTGTTGGCCTGGGCAGGGCGCGGGCCGGTGAGCTGGCGCACCTCGTTTTCATCCAGGGCGCGGGCGTACCACCGCACGAAGTCGAGGTCGCCGGCAAAATCGCCGGCGAAATCCGATGAGGCCGCGCCGATTTTGAAGACGTGGGATGGGGCATCCGGACGGGTGAAACCGGCCTGTGGTGGGAACGCCTGGCCATCGAGGTGCAGGGTGACGGCGCCTTCGCGCTGGACGAGGGCGGCGGTATGCCAGGCACCGTCGTTGACCGCCGGACCGGCGGTATAGGCGCCGAGCCAGCCAATGTCGTAGACGAGCCGGCCGTCGCGGAGAAAGAGGGCTTTGGCATCCGGAGCCCATGGGCCGTCGGGCGGGGCCATGGCCACAAGGGTGCCGCTCTCGGTGGTGCGGAAGCGGACGACGACGGTGAAGTCGCGGTCGAAGTGGCATTCCTGGCGGGCCTTGGCGGAGGACGAGACGAAGCGGGCACCGGTGCCCGGGGTGGTCGGGAGGGCGGTTTCAATGCGGTTCACCTCACGGCCGTTGTGCCACACACGCAGCAGGGCGGGTTTGCCGGGCAGGTGTTCGATGGCGATGTCCAGCGACTGCCACTCGTCCGAGGCGGAGACGAGGGCCACCGAGATGTCCGGTCCAAGGTGCAGGGTGCCGGCCGGAGTGCCGGCGGGGGCGGCATACTCAAAGTGGAGCCTGGTGTTGGGCGGCAGGGCGGACAACAGCCACGGTTCGGTGCTGGCGGTGAGAGTTCCTCTCTCGTCAGACCATGAGGCCGGGCGGTGGTCCGGATCGACCGGGGTGGCGTTGCCGGGAGGCTCCGTGACCTGGGCACTGCCGACCGCACAGACCAATACGAGGGCGAGAACGACGCGATACATACCCGGAAGCAAGCCGCCCGGGGCTTTCTGCCAAGGGTGGATTTTGCGGGACAGGTAAACTGGCGGACCGGCGCGGTGGCGCCTCTGGACAGGTAAACTGGCGGCCTGCTGCGGGGTGGCGCCTCTGGACAGGTAAATTGGGGGGGTTGGTGCGGGAGGGTGGCCGAAATTCCAGCTTGGCGGGAGGAAGCGGCCAGCACACGCGGTCGAGAGCGTCTTTATGAACAAGTGCTCCGTCGATGCGCTGGCAGGTGTCCACCGCTGGACAGGTAGACTGTGGTGCAGTGTCGGTTTTGTACTTCAGGACAGGTAACTTGTCGGTGCTTCGTGAAAATGTTCTTAAGAACACTTTTATTGTTGGTGCTCTGCTGGACAGGTAACCTGTCAGCACCCTGTGGGCGATGGGCTGCTGGACAGGTACTCTGTCAGTGTGCTGTCGGTTTTGGGCTTGTGGACAGGTACGCTGGCGATGTTCCGGTATAGTTGTTCTTATGAACAGTTTCTCTGTCGATGTTCTGGCGGGTGGGTGCGGAGGGGGGCGGATTTCCGGGTTGGCGACCGGTCATCGGCAGGCGCAGGCGGGCGCGCGGCAGGCGGCTTTGCGGCTGGCGAGGTTTTTTTCGATGGCGAGCGACGTGGGGGTGATTGACAGGCCGCCGAGCGCGGTGCAGCGCAATTCGCGGGGCATCTGGGCGGCCACGGCTTTGGCGGCGGCGATGGTTTCGTCGAGCGGGATAAGTGGGTCGAAGCCGGCGAGGGCCATGTTGGCGCAGCAGAGGGCGTTGGCGGCGGCCATGACATTTTTGCCGAGGCAGGGGGCTT
>JALRGF010000247.1 GCA_023253495.1 Verrucomicrobiales bacterium | reverse complement strand
TCCGGCTGTACCGGAGGCCGGTGCCCTATTCGTTTTTCGGATACGAAGAGGCGGCGGGTGAGATCGAGGCGGTGCCGCTTGATGCCGCGCAGGTGCTCGTCTGGCCGCAGGCCTCGATGACCATGAACGGGATGGAAGCCTATCTGATCGGGCCGAATAGCGAGCCGCAGAAAGTCGTCGACCGCCTGCCCCCGGTCACCCTGAACCTCCGGAACCTGTATCCGGATTCGCGGACGTCGGTCTGGCTGGCGCGGTACGCCACCGGCGAATACGCTTCGGCGCCGCTCGAGGTGCATCGGGTGGATGTGCTTGATTTCCGATTCGGCCCGTTTTTCAACGCCTCGGCTTCCCCCGGTATGGTGCATCCGTATGAGCCTCAGAACCGGGCGTTTGTCTTCGATCATTTTGACAAATACATCACGACTTCCGGATTCTGGTGGATCCAGGTGCGCACGGTGAGCGCCCACGACGAGGCGGGCGAGGAAAATCAGGATCTCGGCGGCACCCTGCTGCCGATGACGGTGGCCGGTGTCACGGAGCCGGTGGATTTCAAGTTTGAAGTGGCGCGGATCCGGACGCGGGGCCAGATTTCTTCTGCCGAGTGAGGTCGTCCGTCGCTCGGATTCCGGGCTTTAGAGCGATGACCGTGATGCGATTGCCCCGTCCGACCCGACGCCTGCGCCGGGAACGGGGAGGTCTGTTGCCGGAGGTCTCGGTGGCGCTGGCGGCTTCGGCATTTCTCGCGCTCTTTGTCCTGCGCTCGTCGATGCTGGTGCTCCATTCCAACCAATGGGTGATTCTGCAGACGATGACCGACGCCTGGCTGACCGGGGAGACGGCGCTGGCGAGCCGCGTGCCTTTTGTCTCGCTGAAGGAGGATGGATTCTGGCCGGCGGGGGCCGGGGCGGAGCGGGCGGTCACCCTCGGGCGGCTGGCGGCGGACCGTCCGGTCACCGCCACGCTGCGGCGCTTCAGTGTGGAAGAACCGGTGAGCCACGGCATTGCCGGGGCCGACACCCGCCTGATCCGGCTGCATTCGGTGCTGACCTACCAGGTGGGCGATCACCAATACGTCAAAACCCGGACCACCGTACGCACCGAATGAGAGTGACCCGTCCGCATCATCGATGGTCCACGGCCGCGGCCTTCTCGCTGGTCGAGCTGTCGCTCGGTCTGGCGCTGGTCAGCGGACTGATGGTCACGCTTCTCCTCATGCTCAACCTGCATGTGACCTTTGTCGGCATGGTGCGCAGTCAGGACTTTCTGCTGCGGGACGCGCCCCGGGTCGGCGGGCTGCTCAACCGCCTGCTCGTCCAGACCGACCATTTTTTCATCTATGCGGATGCGGCGGCGGCGGTCGACCCGGCGGCGGTGCCGGTGGTGAGCGGGACCGCGGTGAAATTGTTTTTCCGGCGTGCCGACGGCGACACCGTGGCGCGCACGCTGGTTTTTGCTCCGCCGGCGCCGGAAGACCCGGGCTCGGGCACGCTGCGGCTGGCCTCGCCGGAAAACCCGGTGGGCTGGCCGGTCAGCCGGGCGCTGGCCGGCGCGACGTTTTGGCTTGAGGACGGGTTGTTGAAGGTGCGCTTGCTCGGGCCGCGGGGCGAGGAGCTCACGTACACCGGAGGGGGCCGGTGATGCGGCGTCGCGCGCGGTCATCCGGCGGCTCGGTGTCGCTGCTGGCGGTCACGGCGATGGCCGTCATCCTGATGTTCGGGCTGCTGATGGTCTATCGGGAGGGCGCCATCAAGGTGGAGGTGGCGTCCGGAAGCCAGTTGCAGACGGATCGGGCCCAGCGCGAAGAAGTCCTCCTGCGGGAACTGGTGGCGCGGCTCCCGGGGGTGGCGGCGGAGGCGATGCGCGGCGGCTATGATACCGAGGCGGCCGGCGCCGGCGCGGCGTCGACCTGGGACGCCTTGTTCACGGAGGTGATCGCGCGGGCCACCGGCTCGGCGTTCTCGCCGCTGACCGCGGAGGAACGGCTGGCCAGCCGCCGCGGGGACGTGGCCGAGGACGATCGCCTGCTCAGCATCACCGATCTCAACGGGGTGCCGGGGCGGGTCACTCCGGGCATCGCGCTGGAGGCGGCACGCTTCCACAGCCTTGGTCTGGACGGGCGGGTGCCGCCATTGCTGGTTTCAACCGAACCGGCGGCCGAGGCGCTCATGCCGGTCGTGGGGTTGGCGAAGCGGTATGGGGAGGGGGCGGTGCCACCGGAGCTGCTTGATCCCGTGCACGCCTGGAATCAGGAATACAACCGCATCGAATACCCGGCGATCCGCTTCCGTTACGCGGAACCGGACCGCGACGGGCGCAGCCGGTTCGTGGCCAAGCGCAATTGGTGGGCTTTTCAGGTGTCGTATGCCGACCCGCGCGGCGGCCCGCCACGCCGCAAGCGATATGTTCTTTCGCTGTACGAGGTGCCTTCGCAGCTGCCGATCGAGGCGTCGCGGGCCACTCAGGTCGGCAGTCATGCGGGGCCGGGCGGGACCGAGCAGCGGTGGGAGCCGGAGAGGGTCCGGCTGACCGGTTCCGTGCTCGCGGACTCGCTGACTGTCCGGGGACTGAACCTGACCACCGGCGCCCAGGCGGCCGGACTGGCCGGGCGCCGCGGAGTGGTGCTCGAGGAGGACGTGGTGATCGGGGGACTGTCGATCGGCGGAGAGGACGCGGATTTCGACGGCCTGGACTCGCGCTACCGGCTGCAGGTCGAGTACCTGAGGCGGTTGCCGGTCGCCCAGCGGGCCGAGTGGGAGCGGCACGCCGGCCTGCCGGTCGGGGTGGCCGCCAACCATTCGCGCCTGAGCTTCCGCTCGCTCAATCCCGGTCCGCTTTTCCTGAGGCGTCAGCCGCCGGAGGAGCGGACGCGCTGGGACACCTACGTGCGCGGCGCAAACCGCTGCACCCTGGTCGTCCGGGTGACCCGGATGCTGTCGGCCGAGGTCCAGGAACCGTCGGAACTGGAAATCCGCTACGAACCCGGGGACGGCCAGAGCGGTCAGGTGCTGGCCCGCTTGTCGCGCGAAAGTGTGCCTTCGGTCGGCTATGCCCCGTGGGTCGCCGGAGCCACGCCGTTCGAGCCGGACGGGGTCAGTCCGTATGTGGTCGGTGGCGCGATACTCAATCCGGGGCGCCGCGGGATGGGGCTGCACCTCGGCCGCGTCCGCGCGTGGGTCGCGAGCCTGAACGTCTTGAACACGGCGCAGATCGACGGCCTGCACAGCATGGCCGTGGAACTGGCCGAAAGCACCACTGGCAACCGGATCCGCCCGCCCGCGTTCCTCAATCCCAACGGCCCGGGTGACGTACCGGTGCCGGAGGACATGTGTGTGGTGTTGAGGGAGGCGGACGACCTGCGGTCTTTCGGGAGGCGCGGGGTGTCGATGGTGGCGCCGTTTCGCGTGTATATCGGCGGGGATCTGAACATGCGGTGGCTGGAGACGGTGCCGCCGGGGTCCGGGCTGCCGGCGGGCGAACGGTTTTATCCACCGGTGGCCTTGTTTGCGGCCGAGGTGCGCTTCGGGACCAATACGTACGAAACCTCGGACGAATCACCCGACGGCGAGGACCCGCCGGTGGTCGAGGGACAGATCAACAACCTGAGCCTGAACGGAGCCACCCCATGGCGCCCGCTCGACCTGACGTCCGGCAACGCCCTGACCCGCCGCGACGACGTGCGGGCCGACCTCAAACCACTGCGGGTGCCGGCGGAAGTCCCCTTCATTCACCTGATGAACTGGCTGGTGGTGGTGGAGGAACTGGAGGGCGGGTAAAAAAAAAACGCCCGTGCCGGCTCCACCCGCCGCGCCCGCGCTTTCCCCGGTTATTGTTTTCTTTCATGCCGCACCTGTCTCCAGACCCCATCATCGGCCGGCTGGCCGAGGCCTACCACGACCGCGAGATTTCCGACATCCAGTTCCGGGCGGATTCGCTGACCTATCTGCATACCAGTCGGGGCATGGAAATTGCCGAGTCCTCCGGCGTGATGACGGCCGGGCAGGTTACCGCCATCGCCGAGGCCCTGTACGGCCAGCAGTCGGTGGACATCTGGACCGGGGAGGAAGTGACGGGGACGGAGCAACTCTGGACGGCGCTGCGCCACCGGCGCGTGGCGGACTTCAGCTGCGATGCCGGGGCGCTCGGCTCGCCGGTGCGCATGCGCGTCCAGATCCACTTCAGCGAACGCGGCCTCGGGGTCACCTGCCGCATGCTGCGCGCCAACATTTCCAGGCTCGAATCGCTGGGCATCGACACCCTGATCACCGACAGCCTGCGCGAATTGATGCAGCGGCGGTTCGGGCTCGGGCTGATCACCGGGCCGACCGGGTCGGGCAAATCGACCACCCTCGCGGCCATTCTCGACTATGTCCGCCGCCATTTTCCGAGGCACATTGTCACTGTGGAGGATCCGATCGAATACCGGTATGACGCCCTGATGGACGATCCGGACACGCCCGGGCGCCGGATTCCCGCGCCGTCGCTGGTCACGCAGCAGGAGGTCGGGCGGCACACGCTGTCGTATCAGACCGGACTCAAAGAAGTCCTGCGCAAGGCGCCGCACATCATCCTGCTCGGGGAAATCCGCGACCGGGAAACGATGGAAACTTGCATCGAGGCGGCCCAGACCGGTCACCTCGTGCTCTCGACGCTGCACACGCGCGGCGCGGTCAAGACGGTCGACCGGATTCTCGAATTTTTTCCGAAGGACCAGCACCCGGCGATCCTCAACCGGCTCAGTGAGACGCTGACGTTCATCCTCTCCCAGGCGCTGCTGACGGGATTTTCCGGGCGTGTGCTGGTCACGGAATACCTTCAGAATACCAGTCACACGGTGGCTGCGGGCATGCGGGCGTACCAAAGCGGGACCACCCCGCTGGCCGACGCCCTGCGCTACAAGGGCAACCTGCAATGGGACCAGTGTCTGATGTCGGTTTTCCGCGCCGGCCGCATTTCCGAAGATGTCTTCCGCGCCAACCTGATGAATCCGCCGGCTGCCAAAGCCTGATCCGACCACCGCCCGACCCGCCTCCAGCCATGACTCCCCCACCCCCTCCACGGAAAAATGCCGACGGCCTGCTCCCCCCGCGGGCCCGGGTCCGTCTGAAGCGGCGGCTGGCGAACCAGCGCCCGCACCGGTGCCGCATCGTGCTGACCGGCGGGCCGGGTGGCGGCAAAACCACCGCGGCCGACCTCTTCCGGCGCGAGATCGGCGAGCGCGTGGTCATCGTGCCGGAGGCGGCGACTCTCGTGTTTTCCGGCGGCTTTCCCCGCTGCTCGGACCCTCCCGGCGCCTACGCCGCCCAACAGGCGATCTACCACGTCCAACGCAACCTCGAAGACGTCCAGTCAGCCCGATATCCGGACCGCATCCTGCTGTGCGACCGCGGGACGGTCGATGGAGCCGCCTACTGGCCGGGTGATACGCGGGAGTTTTTCACCGCGCTCGGGACCACCCTCGAGGAACAACTGGCGCGGTATGACGGGGTGATTTTTTTTGAAAGCGCGGCCGCCGGCGGCCTGGCCATCGAGGGCGGCAACCCGGTGCGGATTGAGTCGCTGGAGGAGGCCGCCGTCCTCGACGCCAAGCTGCGCCGGCTCTGGGAGTGCCACCCGCGGTTTATCATGGTGCGCCACAACGCGTCGTTCTTCAAAAAGATCAGTTTCGGGCTGGCCGAGTTGGACGCCATGGTCGCCGAACTGGCCGCCGCGCAACAGCGGGAGGTGCCGCCGCAGCAGAAGCAGAAGCCCGGATGACACGCCCCGGGCCCGGCCTCGCCCTCACGCCATGCCGGACGCCAGGAGCACGGTTTCGCCGACGCTTTCTTCGACGTCGAGATCGGCCGCCAGCACGGCCTCGCCGCGGACCGCCGCCGCCAGCTCGGCAAAATCGCCGAGGTAGCGGCGGTACTCGGGCATCGGGATTTCCTGGTCGCCACGGCGGTAGGGGCCGGCGGCTTCCAGCAGATCGACGCGCAGCGCGGGCGGCTCCAGCGGCATCAGGGTGGCGGTGCCATTGCGGCCCAGCACCTGGAACGACCGCTGGGGCGTGCCGCCGGCCTGGAGCGCGGTATTGGTGAGCACGGCGGTGGCGCGGGCGTATTCAAGCACCACCACATTGTTGTCGGCGAGGGTGTCGTCAAAGGCTCCATGGCGCCGGAGAACCGGGGTGACGGCGAGCGGGCGCCCGAGCAGGCGGACGGTGGCGTCGACGAGGTGGCACCCGAGCTCGAACATCGCGCCGCCTTTGAATTCCGCCCATTCCCGGCGCCGCGCCGCCGGCACCCGGCTGGCCAGAAACCCGCGAATCTGAAAAACCTCGCCCAGCCAGCCGCGCTGCACCATTTCCCGGATCGCCTGAAATCCCGGATGATACCGCCACATGAAGCCGACCTGGAGGAGGCGGTCGCGCTGGCGTGCCTCGCGGATCACGGCGCGCAGGGCGTCAAGGCGATCGGCCGGAGGTTTTTCCAGGTGCACGTGGCGGCCGGCCTGCAGCGCGATGAGGGCATGGGCGGCATGGTCGCGGACATCGGATTCCACGGCCACCACTGCGGCGCGCGCCAGCAAGTCCTCCCGCGAAACAAGGGGCGCACCGAGAGCGGCGACCGCGGCGCGTCCGGCCTCGTTCGGTTCGCACACGCCCACCAGCTCCCATTCCGGCGCATTCCGGACCAGGCGGATCTTGTCGGGACCGTGGGAATATGTCGATCCGAGAAATCCGATCGGAATCGGTGGCTTCGAGGCCGCGGCGGCGGTCGCGGCACCGGCGTCCGGGCGGGCGTCCGGGCGGGCGGCGTCACTGCGATGCGAAGCGGTGAGGGCGGCCGCCCCCCCGGCTCCGGCCCTCAGAAAATGGCGGCGGTTCATGGGGCGGTGGAGGAGGCGTTATCGCGACAGATCCGTCTGCTGCAGCACCCGGAAACCGGACGCTTGCAGCACGCGCGCCGCCACTTCGATGTCCTCGACGTGCATGGCCAGCGTCGGTTTGCCGTGCGGGCGGACCAGCAGCGGGTAGAGAAAATGGATGTTGGTCTCGCCGGTGAGCAGGCCGTGCAGCGACTTGTTCAAGGCGGCCACACCTTCGGGCAGTTCGATGACGAGCATGTCGCAGCTGCCGAACGGGATGCCTTTTTCGATGAACAGGGTCTCGGCCGCCTCGGGGTCGCTGGTGATCAGACGGACCACCGCGACGTCCACGGAGTCCTCCACGGTCAGGCCGAGCACATGCACGCCGGAATCCTGCAGCAGCTTGAGCACTCCGAACAGAGTGCCGGCCTTGTTGAGGAGGAAGACGGACAGCTGGCGCACCGGGGCGCTGCGCAGGGCGGATTCAGTTTCCATGGAAAGACCCATTCCTCGCCCGGACCACGCCCCGGCGCAAGAGCCGGTGCTCACCCCGGGACCCGCCCCCCGCGGCGCGATGCCATCGGCATTCCCGCTTTCCTTCGGCCCCTCCCCCTTCATCTTTCCTCCCTGTCGCCTCATGTCCACCGATCGCAAATCCCTCGAAGAACGCGCCCAGATGACGGATCTGGAACGCCTCCGCCATTCCTGCGCCCACGTCATGGCCACCGCCATTCTCCGGCTCTGGCCGAACGCCCAGTTCGCTTACGGACCACCCGTGGAAAACGGATTCTACTACGATTTTGACCTCCCCGACCACCGGATCACGCCTGACGATTTCGAGAAAATCGAGGCCGAAATGAAAAAGGTGGCGAAGGAGAACCAGAAGTTCGAGCGGCGCGTGCTCACCCGCGACGAGGCCCGGGCGCTGGCCGAGAGCGGCCGCCTCGGCGGTCTCGCCGAGCGCCCCGGCCACCGCAGTGTCTTCAAGCTCGACCTGCTCGACAAAATTCCCGAGGGCGAGGAAATCTCATGTTATCAGAATGGCGATTTCATCGATCTCTGCGCCGGCCCCCACGTCAATTACACGTCGAAATGCAAAAACGTGAAGCTGATGTCCGTGTCGTCGAGCTACTACCTGGGCGACGACACCAAGCCGCAGCTCCAGCGGGTCTACGGCACCGCCTTTCCCACCCCGGAGGAGCTGGCGCAGCACCTGCACAACCTGGAGGAGGCGAAAAAGCGCGACCACCGGCGCATCGGTCGGGAAATGCAGCTCTTCGCCGTGGATGACAAAGTCGGCCAGGGCCTCATCCTCTGGCTGCCTCAGGGGGCCATCATCCGCCAGCAGCTGCAGGATTTCATTTCCGAGGAACTCCGCAAAACCGGCTACTCCCAGGTCTTCACACCCCACATCGGCAAACTCGACCTCTACCGGACCAGCGGTCACTTTCCATACTACCAGGAAAGCCAGTTCGCCGCCATCCCCGAACGCGATCAGCTCCAGAAGCTGGCCGATGACCACTGCTCGTGCGCCGAACTCTCGGCCGGTCTGGCCAGCGGGGAGATCGACGGCTACCTGCTCAAGCCGATGAACTGCCCGCACCATATCCGCATCTTCGCGCAGAGCCCGAAAAGCTACCGCGACCTGCCGGTGCGGCTGGCCGAATTCGGCACCGTCTACCGCTGGGAGCAGTCGGGCGAACTCGGCGGCATGACCCGGGTGCGCGCCTTCACCCAGGACGATGCCCACCTTTTCTGCACGCCCGATCAGGTCGGCGCGGAAATCATCGGGTGCCTGAAACTGGTCAAAACCGTGCTGACCACTCTGGGCATGAACGATTACCGCGTGCGGGTGAGCCTGCGCGACCCGGACAGCAGCAAATACGTCGGCGACCCCGCCAACTGGGACAAGGCCGAAGAAGCCCTGCGCCAGGCCGCCGTCTGGCTCGGCGTGCCGTTCACCGAGGAACCCGGCGAAGCCGCTTTCTACGGCCCGAAAATCGACTTTGTCGTCAAGGATGTCATCGGTCGCGAATGGCAGCTGGGCACCGTCCAGGTCGACTACAACCTGCCCGAACGCTTTGACCTCGAATACATCGGCGCCGACAACGCCCGCCACCGCCCGGTCATGATCCACCGCGCCCCGTTCGGCAGCATGGAACGCTTCACCGGCGTGCTCATCGAACACTTCGCCGGCCACTTCCCCGCGTGGCTCGCCCCCGAACAGGTCCGCGTCCTGCCGATCTCCGAAAAAAGCGAGGCCTTCGCCACCGACGTCTGCACGCGCCTGCAACTCGACGGCCGCCGCGCCACCCTCGACGCCACCCCGGACAAAATCGGCGCAAAAATCCGCACCGCCCAGCTCGACCGCGTCCCGTACATGCTCGTCATCGGCGAAAAGGAAGCCGCCGCCGGCGCCGTCAGCGTGCGCCACGCCAAGCGCGGCGACCTCGGCGTCCGCCCGGTCACGGAGTTCCTCAACGATCTGGCCGCGGAAGTCGCCGAACGCCGTCTCTGAAACCCGCCTCCCGCCAGCCGCCTCCGCAGCCGGTGCGCCGGCCCTCCATCCGGGTCGCTGCCTCCCCGCTCATCCGCGCCGCGGCAGCACCGCGGTGAAATTCCCCAGACCGCGCTTCACGTTCGCCGGCTCGGCATATTCATCCATCAGCTCATCGCCATAAATCAGGCGGAGCACGAATCCGTAGTACGTGCGCCGGCCGAGCTGGGCGGCCAGCGCCTCGTCAAAGGCCGGTTGCCGGTACGTGAAATCCACTTCCTCCCAGGCCGACGACTTCCAGTCGGGCAGGGCGGAAATCCAGTGCACCTCGGGCGTGTCGCACGAGCTGAGGTCAATCTCCTCGCCATTGACAAAATCGAGGAAATAAATCTGCAGCGTGACTTTGGTCGGATCGATGTCACCCGCCCCGGGGCCCCGCGCGATGGCCGCTTTGACATGCACAACCTCGCCGCCGTCAGGACCGCGCACCACCGGACCGGCTTCCACTTCCGCGAATTTCAGCGCGCGTTCGCGCGGCGGCGCCCCGGTCGCCATGACCCGGGCATAGCGCTCGACGCCGGCGGCCAGCGCCCAGCCGAGCTGGCGGCGGTAGGCCGGATCGGATCCGAGTTTCCGGCCTTCGACCGGGTGTCCGAGGCGGCCGAGGTTGCAGACGACGGCGGGCATGCGGATGCCCTTGAGTTCCTGGAAGCGGGCGCGGCGGATGCCGAGGTCCTCGGTTTCCGCACCGGCCACCAGCGTCCCCTGAAGCGCAGTGGCGAGGGCCATCGATTCCCGGTCATTGATGTT